>NZ_JBBNIH010000121.1:0-11165 GCF_040094125.1 Faecalibacterium longum | reverse complement strand
CCGTCACGCCGCAGGCGTGACGGAGAGGTTGTCCCCCAAGAAGGGAGAAAAACCTATGAAGATCATCGTAGATATGATGGGTGGCGACAACGCCCCCCTGGCCGTGCTGGAAGGCGCGGCTGCTGCCGTGAAGGAATACGGCGTCCAGCTCATCGGCGTGGGCGACGAGGCCCTTGTCCGCAAGACCGCCGCCGACAACAACATCTCTCTGGACGGCATCGAACTGGTGAACTGCACTGAGGTCATTGAGATGTGCGACGAGCCGGCCAGGGCCATCCGCACGAAGAAGGATTCCTCCATCGTCGTGGGTCTGAATATGCTCAAAGAGGGCAAAGGCGACGCCTTCGTCTCCGCCGGCAGCACCGGCGCGCTCCATGTGGGCGCAAGCCTCATCGTCCGCACCCTGCGGGGAATCAAACGCCCGGCGCTGGCCACCATGGTGCCGGCCCAAAATAAGGCGTATCTGCTGCTGGACTGCGGCGCCAATGTCGAGTGCCGCCCCGAGATGCTGGCCGCTTTCGCTGTCATGGGCAGCTGCTATGTGAACAAGGTGGAGGGCCGCACCTCCCCTAGTGTGGCGCTGGCCAACAACGGCGCAGAGGAGAGCAAGGGTACCCCGATGCTCAAAGAAGCCCATCAGCTGCTCAAGACCATTCCGGGCATCCGCTTCGTGGGCAACATCGAGCCCCGTGATGTGCCGAACGGCGACGTGGACGTGGTCGTCTGCGACGGCTTCACCGGAAACGTCATCCTCAAGCTGACCGAGGGCGTCGCCAAGATGCTGCTGGGGATGCTGAAGGGAATGTTCCTCAAGAATCTGGGCGGCAAGCTGGCCTATCTGCTGCTGAAGGACAGCGTGTCTGACCTCAAGCACCAGATGGACAGCGAGGAGTACGGCGGCGCACCCTTCCTGGGCGCAAAGCAGCCGGTCATCAAGGCTCACGGCTCCTCCAAGGCCAAGGGCATAAAGAACGCCATCCGTCAGGCTAAAATTTGCGTGGAGAACGATCTGTGCGGCACCATGCAGAGCGCACTGGATGAATTGAACACCACCAAGGAATAACATCGCAAAAGGGAGTAAAAAAACATGAGCCATCAGTTGGAAACAATTATTGGTTACAAGTTCAAGCACCCGGAGCTGCTGGAAACGGCGCTCACCCACACCAGCTACGCCAACGAGACCCGCCCGCCCGTCAAACACAACGAACGGCTTGAGTTTCTGGGCGACAGCGTGCTACAGATCGTCTCGGCAGACTACCTGTTCCACGCCTATGCCGACCGCCCCGAGGGCGATCTGACCCGCATCCGCTCCAGCCTCGTCAGCGAGGGCGCACTGTTCCAGTTCGCTCAGGAGATCAATCTCGGCGATTACCTGCGTCTGGGCCGGGGCGAAGAGCACTGCGGTGGCCGCACCCGCCCCAGCGTCGTGTCGGACGCCTTTGAAGCCCTCATCGCCGCCCTTTACCTCGACGGCGGCATGGAGGTGGCAAGGAACTTCATCCTGCCCTTTATCACCGAGGGCAAGTACGCCGAGGCCGACTACAAGACCCGCCTGCAGGAGATCGTCCAGCAGAACCCCGAAGAGAAGCTGAGCTATGTGGTGGAGCAGGAGACCGGCCCCGACCACAACAAGCACTTTGTGGTGGCCGTCCGGTTCAACTCGGACTGCGTGGCCCGGGGCGAGGGCCGCAGCAAGAAAATGGCGGAGCAGCATGCCGCCCGCGAGGCCCTGAAGCTGTTGGGCGTCATCAAGGAAAAGTAATATGGTGTTCAAGGAACTGGAAATTCAAGGTTTCAAGAGTTTCCCCGATAAGGTCAGGATACGCTTCGACGAGGGCGTCACCGGCGTCGTCGGCCCCAACGGCTCGGGCAAGTCCAATCTGTCGGACGCGGTGCGGTGGGTGCTGGGCGAGACCAGCTCCCGCCAGCTTCGCGCTGCCGGAAAGATGGAGGACGTCATCTTCGGCGGCACCCGCCGCCGGGGAGCCATGGGCTTTGCCATGGTGCGCCTGACGCTGGACAACAGCGCCCACACGCTGGACATCGACGCCGACGAAGCCGTCATCGGCCGCAAATACTACCGCTCCGGCGAGAGCGAGTACACCATCAACGGCCAGCTCTGCCGCCTCAAGGACATCTACGAGCTGCTGCTGGACACCGGCATCGGCCGGGACGGCTACTCCGTCATCGGACAGGGCCGCATCGCGGAGATCGTCGCCGCAAAAAGCAGCGAGCGCCGCGAAATTTTCGAGGAAGCCTGCGGCATCGCCAAGTACCGTTACCGCAAAAACGAGGCGGAGCGGCGTCTGGCCGCGGCGGCAGAGAACCTCGAGCGTCTGCGGGACATCCTCGACGAACTGGAAGCCCGGGTCGGCCCGCTGGAAAAAGAGAGCGAGAAGGCCCAGCGCTTTCTCGAGCTCAGCGCCCGGCGGAAGACGCTGGAAGTCACCCTCTGGACCGACGGCGTCCACCGCGCCCGGGAGGCCGTCCGCCGTCAGGTGCGGGACTATGAGACCGCTCAGGCCGAGTATGAGAGGTTTGACCGGGAGGCCAGAGCCGCCGAGGCCGAGGCTGAGAAGATCCGTATGCAGGCACAGCAGCTGACCATTGCCGTCGAGCGCCTGAATGGGGATATTCGCAGCATCACAGAAGAGCTTTCCGGCAGCGACAGCCGAATCGCCGTGCTGGAAAACGACATCGCCCGCAACGAGGAGAGCGCTGCCGCACTGCGGGAGGACATCGCCACAGGCGAGCAGGACAGCACCGAGGCTGCCGCCGCGCTGGAACGCCACCGCGCCGTGGCCCGGTCCATGGCAGCGGTAGGGGAGAAGCTGGCCGCAGAGCTGGCCGAACTGGACGCGGAACTGCTGCGTCTGACCAGCGAGAACAACGCCAGCGGCGCCCGCCGGGACATCCTGCGGGCTGAGGTGGCCGACCTGACGGCGAAGCGTACCGAGGCACAGGTGGCGAAAGCTGCCGCCGAAGCCGCCGCTCAGGCCGCGCAGGAGCAGCTGCCCGCCCTCGTCGAGAACGCCGAGGCCCTCGAGGCTCAGCGGGACGAGGCAAAGCAGGACCTTGCCGATACCATCGAGTACCGGAAGATGCTGGCCGAGAACGAAAAGCAGCTGGCAAATGTGAAGGCCGGCGTGGAGCTCAAGCTGAAAGGCCGCCGCACCGCCCTCAATGAGGCCGATGCCGCCGAGCAGAAGCTTGGCCGTGAACTGGACGCCGCCCGTCAGCGCCTCGGCGTGCTGAAAGAGCTGGAAAAGAACATGGACGGCTACCAGAACTCGGTCAAGACGGTCATGCGGGCCGCGTCGGCCCGCCGCCTGCGGGGCATCATCGGGCCGGTATCGTCGATTTTGAGCGTCGAGCCGGGGCGGGAAGTCGCCATTGAAACGGCATTGGGCGGCGCACTGCAGAACATCGTGACGGAGAACGAAGCCGCCGCCAAGGCCGGCATCGCCCTGCTCCGCAGCGAGAACGCGGGCCGCGCCACCTTTCTGCCGCTGGACACCGTTCAGCCCGGCTTTTTCCGGGGGAGTCTCTCCGGTTCGGCCCGGCTGGCGTCCAGCCTCGTCAAGGCCGACCCCCGGTATGCGAACATCGTGTCGAATCTGCTGGGCCGCATCGTGGTGGTGGACGACATCAACGAAGCCTCCCGTGTGGCTCGGGAGCTGGGTTACCACAACAAGGTGGTCACGCTGGACGGTCAGGTCATCAACGCGGGCGGCAGCTTCACCGGCGGCAGCGTCCAGCGGTCGGCGGGCCTGTTCACCCGCAAGCAGGAGATGGAAGAGCTGCGCGTCAGGGCCGCCAAACTCCAGAAGGACTGCCTCGCGGCGCAGGACCGCACCGACGAGCTGAAAACACAGGTGGATGCGCTGGCCGCAGAGCTGACCGCCACCGAGAGCGAGATCATTACGGCGGCTAATGACCGCATCCGCGCCGAGGCCGAACAGAAACGCCTCGAGGCGGCTGTGGAGCAGTCGGAAGCGGCGCTCGCCGGGCGTCAGGATGAGATGGAGCGGCGGAAAGCCCAGTTGGCCGCCGCCCGCGCCCGTGCCGAAGACGCCGCAAAGCAGGAAGAAGCCCTTGCCGCCGACATCGAGACGCGGACGGCCGAGCTGGAACGCATCGCCGAGGGCGACGACGCCTTCCTTGCACAGCAGCGGAGCCTCGCCGAGCGCCTGAGCGCCAAGCGGATGGAGCAGCTGGCCCGTCAGAAGGACGCCGAGCTGGCCCGCAGCCAGATCGAAGCGCTGGAAAAACAGGCCAGAGACGCCGAGAGCCGCCGCGCCGCGCTGGAAGAGAGCCTCACCGCCCTCGCCGCCCGCAGCGGGGCCTGTCAGGAAGAGATAGAGGCCATCCGCCGGGCCAAGACCGACAGCACCGCGCTCATCGCGGCAAAAGAGGCCGAGATACGCGAGGCCACCGAGAAGCGCCTGCTCTGCCAGAAGGACGAGACGGAGGCTCTTGCAAAAGGCCGCACCGCCGCCGATGAGCGGGAAGAGATGGGCCGCGAGATGGCCCGTCTGGCGGAGCGGAAAGCCGCCGCCGAGGGCGAATACGACCAGATGGCCGCGAAGCTCTGGGACGAGTATCAGCTGACCCTCTCTCAGGCCGAAGAGCTCTGCGTGGAGTTCGAGAACGTGAACGTCCTCCGGGCGCAGGTGGCTGACCTGCGGGGCAGGATACGCGCTCTGGGCAACGTCAATGTCAGCGCCATCGAGGAGTATCAGGAGGTCAAGGCCCGCTACGACACCCTCCGCGCTCAGGTGGAGGACGTCGAGGGCAGCAGGAACGAGCTGACCAGAATGATCACCAGCCTGTCGGGCCAGATGAAAGACATCTTCACCGACAGCTTCCGGGCCATCAACGAGAACTTTGGCCGCGTCTTTACCGAACTGTTCGGCGGCGGCGAGGCCAGCCTTGTGCTGGAAGATGAGAGCGACGTGCTTTCCTGCGGCATCGGCATCCGGGTGGCCCCGCCGGGCAAGGTCATCAAGAATCTGGAAGCCCTGTCCGGCGGCGAGCAGGCGCTGGTGGCCATCAGCATCTATTTCGCCATCCTCGCCGTCAACCCCGCGCCCTTCTGCATCCTCGACGAGATCGAGGCCGCGCTGGATGACGCCAATGTCGTCCGCTTTGCGCAGTATCTGCGCCGGGTGAGCGACAAGACCCAGTTCATCGTCATCACCCACCGCCGCGGCACCATGGAGGCCGCCAATGTCCTCTACGGCGTCACCATGCAGGAGGACGGCGTCTCCAAACTGCTCAAACTCGATTTGGAACAGGTTGACGCGGAACTGGTTTCGTAGGTATAATAAGATGGAATTGAACCTCTCCGTCAATGCTTCACGGACAGGCTTCCCTTCGTCCAACCTCTCAGTCTGCTTCGCAGACAGCTCCCCTCGGTAGGGCAACGACGACGACCGCCGCCAGTGGCGGAAACAGGGAGGAGTTGTTGGGGCCGCGGTCAGCAATACGCAAGCAAAGCGAAGCGGATGCTGGGTACCGCAACCCGGACAATGGCACGGCGTTAGCCGTGACGGAGAGGTTATCCCCCAACAAAACATATTAAGGAGAGAACCCATGGGACTCTTTGGATTTGGCAAAAAAGAAAAGGACAAAATGAAAGACGGCCTCGAAAAGACCCGCACAGGCTTTTGGGGCAACATCCTGAACACCCTCACCGGCAGTAAGATCGACGACGACCTCTACGATGAGCTGGAAGAACAGCTCATCCTCGCCGACGTGGGCGGCGACGTCGCCATGAAGCTGGTGGACGCCCTCCGCGACCGCGTGCAGGAAAAGGGCCTCAAGACCGGCGAACAGGCGGCTGACGCTCTGCGCGACATCATCGCCGACGAGATGCGCCCGGAGACCGAAATGGCGCTGGACGGCCATCCCGCCGTCATCCTCGTCATCGGCGTCAACGGCGTGGGCAAGACCACCAGCATCGCAAAGCTGGCCGACTACTACACCCGTCAGGGCAAAAAGGTCATGCTGGCCGCAGGCGACACCTTCCGCGCCGCTGCCAGCGAGCAGCTGGAGATCTGGGCGGGCCGCGCCGGTGTGCCGATCGTCAAGGCCGGCGAGGGCGCAGACCCCGCCGCCGTCATCTTCGACACCGTGAAGTCTGCCACCGCCCGGGGCTATGACATGGTCATCGCCGATACGGCCGGACGTCTCCACAACAAGTCGAACCTGATGAGCGAGCTGTCCAAGATCAGCCGCAGCGTCAGGAAGGCCGCTCCCGAAGCCAGCCTCGAGACCCTGCTGGTGCTGGATGCCATCACGGGCCAGAACGCCATCAGCCAGGCGAAGGAATTCTGCAAGGCTGCTGACGCCACCGGCATCATCCTGACCAAGCTCGACGGCACGGCCAAGGGCGGCTGCGTGGTGGCCGTCAAGCAGCGCCTCGGTCTGCCGGTGCGGTTCATCGGCGTGGGCGAGGGCATCGACGACCTCATCCCCTTCACCCCGGAGGGCTTTGTGGAAGAGCTCATCCCCCGCACGGGATGGAAGCATTAACCTCTCAGGCGCTTCCTGCCGCAACCTGGGTGCGAAGCACCACTGGCGTGCCGGGCAGGCCCACGCTGGATGAGCAAAGCCTGATTTATCGGAGAATGTAGTGCTCCGCTGCCAAGGGCAGGGAGCAGCAGACATAGAAAGGGAGTAACCCCAATGAGAATTTGTGCAGCCACCGGCAACGCCGGAAAGCTCCGCGAGCTGCGGCGCATCCTCGAGGCTCAGGGCCACGAAGTGGTCAGTCAGAAGGAGCTTGGCATCACCATCGAGCCGAACGAGACCGGCACTACCTTTGAGGCCAATGCCCTCATCAAGGCCGAGACCATCTGCAAGGCCAGCGGCCTGCCCACCATCGCCGACGATTCCGGCCTCTGCGTGGACGCGCTGGACGGCGCCCCCGGCGTCTACAGCGCCCGCTACTGCGGCCACCACGGCGACGACGAGGCCAACAACGACAAGCTCCTCGAGAACATGAAGGACGTCCCGGCGGGGCAGCGCGGCGCGAAGTTCGTGGCGGCGGTCTGCTTCATCCTGCCCACCGGCCAGCACCTCACCTGCCGGGGCGAATGCCCGGGCCGCGTCGCCTTCGAGCGGCTGGCCGGGGACTACGGCTTCGGCTACGACCCGCTCTTCATCCCCGACGAGTGCGGTGTGGGCAAGACGGACAAGCGCCCCAACTCGGAGGGCCGCAGCTATGCCCAGCTGACTCCCGACGAGAAGGACGCCATCAGCCACCGCGGAAATGCGCTGGCGGAGATGGAGAAGGAGCTGCCGGAATTTTTGGCGGAAAATTAACCTCTCCGTCATTGCTTCGCAATGCCACCTCCCCTACCGAGGGGAGGCTTTGGCATTCCGTAAAGCTATGCCTCTTCGCCAGAGGCTCCCCTACTAGGGGCAACAACGACGACCGCCGCCAGTGGCGGAAGCAGGGAGTCATTGTTGGGGCCGCGGCCAGCAAGACGCAAGCGGAGCGCAGCGGATGCTGGGTGCCGCAACCCGGCCTTGTCTGCGAAGCAGACTGAGAGGTTGTACGAAGAGAAAACTTAATAGAAAACAGAAATAAGCTGCAAATTAAAGGAGAAACTATTATGCTGACGAGCAAACAGCGCGCCATTCTGCGCGGCAAGGCAAACACCATGGACCCCGTTTTTATCGTGGGCAAGGGTGAGATCGACGAGACCATGATCCAGGGTGTGAAGGACTGCCTCGACGCCCGGGAGCTCATCAAGCTCAAGGTGCTTGAGAGCAGCATGTACAACGCCCGCGAGGCTTCCGTCAAGCTGGCCGAGGCCACCGGCGCCGACTGCGTGCAGGTCATCGGCTCCAAGTTCGTGCTCTACCTCCAGAAAAAGAAGGACAGCGCCTACGCCGATCTGCTGAAGTGATGCGTATCCTGCTTTACGGCGGCTCCTTCGACCCGCCCCACTACGGCCACCTGAACAACCTCCGCGCCGCCGCTGCCCGGGTCTGCCCGGACCGCGTGGTGGTCATGCCGGCGGGTGTCTCCCCCTTCAAGCAGGGGACATCCGCCCCCGGCCCGCTCCGGGTGGAGATGTGCGGCTGCTTTGCGGAGCTGGCCCGGGAGATGGGCTTCGGCCTCGAGGTCAGCGGCTGGGAGGTGGAGCAGGCGGAGCAGGGCCGGAAGAATTACAGCGTCCTCACGCTGGAAAAGCTGGCCCGGGAGAATCCCGGCGATGAGCTGTATCTGGCCATCGGCAGCGATATGCTGCTGAGCTTCGACGGGTGGCACCGCTGGGAGGACATCCTTCGTCTGGCCCATCTGGTGGTCACGAGCCGGAATGTCGGCGACGACCCGTCTCTCCACGCCAAGGCCCGGCAGCTGGACGCTTCCGGCGCGCGCATCCTGTTCGCGCCGGTGGAGGCTCTGCCCATGGCGTCCAGCGTCCTCCGCGCCCGCCTCGCCGCCGGAGAGGAATGTGAAAACGAGCTTCCGGTCTCGGTGCGCCGGGTCATCCGGCGCGAGGGGCTGTACACCAAAGGAGACGAAGTCACAAATGAATCAGAAACAGGCAAAAGAGCTTGTGCGCAGCCGGCTGAGTGACAAGCGCTACGAGCACACCCTGAACGTAAAAAAAATGGCCGTCAAGCTGGCGAAGCGCTACGGTGTCGATGAGGACAAGGCTGCGCTGGCCGCCCTGCTCCACGACTCGGCCAAGGAGATCTCCAAGGACGAGATGCGAGAACTGATGCGGCAGTATCCCCAGTACGCCGAGGGCGGGGAAGAGCGGCCTACCCCCGTCTGGCACGGCATCTGTGCGGCCATCCTCGCCCGCACCCAGTGGGGCGTGGAGGATGAGGCCATCCTTTCCGCCATCGCCTGCCACACGGCAGGCAAGGCCGGAATGTCGAAGCTGGACAAGGTGGTCTACCTGGCCGACATGACCAGCAAAGAGCGGGACTGGCCGGGCGTCGGCAAGCTGCGGAAGCTGGAAATGAAAGACCTCGACGCCGCCATGCTGGCTGCGCTGAAACAGACCAACGATTTTGTCCTCTCCCAGGGCAAGCCGCTGGACCCCCAGTCCGCTGCCGCCTATGAGGACATCCTGGCCCATCAGAAGAAAGAATGCTGATTGCGAATCGTGGGGAAGAATGGTATACTAAAGAATACAAAACCCTGAACAGGAGTTTTTCGGCCAACAGCCGACTCCCCAAAACGCTTGGAAGGAATAAGATGGAATGAGTCAGACTCCGCGTCATATCAAGACAGACCGTTCACTCAACCGCCCGACGGAGCGGCGGGCCGAAAAGGCTCCTGCATCCCGGCCCGTGCAGCCTGCCCAGCTGGACTTCTTTGCAGAGGAAAAGCCCTCCCCCGCAGAGCCTCCCCGCCGCGCAGGCGGCAGCGGCGGCGCAAAGCCTCCCCGCCGTTCGGCCCCTGCGGGCGGCAATGAGCCTCCCCGCCGCCGCAAAAAGAAGAAAAAGACCCCGCTCTGGCTCCCGCTGGCTGTGACGCTGGCGGTGCTGGCCGTCATCTCGGGCGTGGTGGTGTATGCCGTCGGCATGGTGGGCAGGGTGGAAGAGAACCTCCGTCCGGAGGAGGACGCCCCCTCCATCACCGAGGAGATACAGACCCTCGAGGAGTACAAGGGCGATGTGGTCAACATCCTCGTCTGCGGCATCGACTATGAGGAAGGCCGCAACTACTCCAACGACCCCACCTCCAACGACGGCATGACGGACATGATCCTCTACTGCCAGTTCGACATCAAGGGCGGCGCGCTGCGGATGCTCCAGATCCCCCGCAACAGCCTCGTGTGTACCAAGAGCCGCAAAGTCGCCCTCTCCAACGGCAAGACCTACGCCGCCACCAACTACCAGATAAACTCCGTGGCCCTCTCCAACGGCGGCAGCGTTGCCGCTCTGGCGGAGGTCATCTACGACCAGTACAAGCTGCCCGTCGATTACTACGTGACGGTGGATATGCAGGCTCTGGTGGAGATGGTGGACAACTTCGGCGGCATCGAGGTCTATATCCCCCACGATATGTCCTTTGCGGGCAGCGCCCTCAAGCAGGGCTACCGCAATCTGGACGGCACATCGGCGGAGTTCTTCGTCCGCTGCCGCCACGGTCAGGGCTACTCCAACTCCGACATCGACCGCCTGAACATGCAGCGCTACTTCTACGCCGGTCTGTTCAAGCGGGTGCGCAGCATGGGCATCACCGATGTGCTCAACCAGCTGCCCCTCATCTTCAACAACTATATCCACACGGATATGGACCTGACCACCATCGCAAAGATGCTGGTGTCCTTCACCCGCATCGACAGCGCCAACATCATGCTGGCACAGACCCCCGTTTTCATGGGTGTGCCGAACGTGGGCGTGACCGATACCTTTGACGGCTACTCCTGCGTGGTGCCGGACGCCGGCTCCATCGCAGAGCTGCTCAACACCTATTTCCGCAACTATACCGGCCCGGTGAGCGCCAGCGAGCTGAACCTCGTGACCAACGACTGGCCCCACGGCACCGCCTCCACCAGCGCCAACGTCCAGTTCGTGGGCCAGCTGGATAAGGAGTCGGACGACGCCATCCTCAGCGGCGACACCGACGTGGCGGGCGCTACCACCACCGATGGTCAGCCGGCCGGACAATGATAAGGAGAAAAATCTATGGATAAGAACATCGACAGCAAGACCCTTGCCATTGAGATCGCAAAGATCCTCGACAAGAAGAAGGCTCAGGACGTGCGGGTGCTCAAGGTGGACAGCCTGACCGTCCTCACCGACTACTTCGTCATCGCCTCCGGTACCTCCACCACCCAGGTGGGCTCTCTGGCTGACGAGGTGGAGTATGAGCTTTCCCAGAGCGGCATCGAGCCCCACACCACGGAGGGTTTTGACTCCAAGAACTGGGTGCTGCTGGACTATTCCAGCGTCATCGTCCACGTCTTCGTCCCCAACACCCGCACCTACTACGATTTGGAGCACCTGTGGGCCGACGGTGAGCCCATCGACATCTCGGAGTACCTGACCCCGGATAACAGTCTGTAAGAAAACAGCTCGGATGCCCTGAGTCAACCTCTCAGTCTCGCTTCGCTCGACAGCTCCCCTAGCGAGGGGAGCCTCTGGCGAAGAGATAAAGCTTTACGGAATGCCAAAGCCTCCCCTCG
>NZ_JBBNIH010000120.1:0-14652 GCF_040094125.1 Faecalibacterium longum | reverse complement strand
TCAGACCCCGAAGGGGAAGTCGAAACGGAAAAAAGCTAGCCGCTTCGCTAAACGCTTTTTTCTCGTTTCTCCGATTTACGGCTTCGCCGAAGATTTTATGTTTACGCAAGGCGAAAACTGAATCTGAATGCGAAAAAGAGCTGTGTGGCCATCAAAAAGAACGTAAAATTATAAAGAACCAGTTCAAAAAGCCGCGCTGATGTGCTATACTAAGCTGTATAAGGGACCTGCTGAGGGGAAAACGGCGGGCTTCGTCCTCGAAATGTTCCATGTGGAACAAATCTTTTTCCCGGAAGGAAGCAAGTAGCGTGGCAAAAATCGTTGCTGTTGCAAACCAGAAGGGCGGCGTGGGCAAGACCACCACAGCCGTCAACCTCTCGTCCTGTGTGGCGGCGCTGGGCAAAAAAGTGCTCATCGTAGACCTCGACCCACAGGGCAACACCACCACCGGTTATGGTATTTCCAAGCGGAGTGTAGATATTGGTACATATGAAATTCTCATCGGCGAGGCCGACGCGCGGCAGGCTGTCCGCAAGACGGAGTTTCGCACCGACGTCATCGGCTCCAACACCCGCCTCGCGGGTGCCAGCCTTGAGATGATCGATCTGCCGGGCCGCGAGAGCCGCCTGCGCAAGGCGCTGGCCCCCATCCAGAAAGATTACGACTTTATCTTCATCGACTGCCCGCCCAGCCTTGACCTGCTGACGCTGAACGGCCTGTGCGCCTGCGACAGCATCCTCATCCCGGTGCAGTGCGAGTATTATGCGCTGGAAGGTCTGTCGGAGCTTATCAGCACTCTTAAGACCGTCCGCAAGAAGTACAACCCCTATCTGGACATCGAGGGCGTGGTGTTCACCATGTTCTCTGTCCGCTATAACCTGACGCTGCAGGTGGTGGAGCAGGTCAAGAAATACTTTGGAAACAAGGTGTATCAGACCACCATCCCTCGCAGCATCCGCATCTCGGAAGCTCCCAGCTATGGCCAGCCCATCAACTTCTATGAGCCGAAGGGCAAGGGCAGCGAGGCATATATGGACCTTGCCATCGAGTTCGTGAAGAGCAACCGCCCCGCCGAAGCTGCACCCAAGCGCCGCCGCGGAAAAGCTGCAGCGGAACCGGTCGAGACGATGGGGCTGGCCGATGTGAAGATGGACGGCTGAGGGAGAGAGGAGACCAATGGCAAAAGGAAGAGGAGGACTGGGCCGGGGGCTGGAAAGTCTGTTTGAGGACGCCGCCCCCAGCTTTGAGTCAGATACCAGAATCGAGACGCTGCCCCTGCGGGAGATCGAGCCAGACCCCGGCCAGCCCCGCAAGACCTTCGACGACGAGACGCTGGCAGAGCTTTCGGCCAGCATCGCCGAGCACGGTTTATTGCAGCCCATTGCGGTGCGCCCGAAGCCGTCCGGCGGCTACCTCATCGTGGCAGGCGAGCGCCGCTGGCGGGCCAGCCGGATGGCGGGCCTTACTGAGGTGCCGGTCATCGTCAAGGACGTGACCGATGAGCAGGCCATGGAGCTTGCGCTGGTGGAGAACCTGCAGCGCGAAGACCTTGATCCTGTGGAAGAGGCGGCCGGCATCCGTGAGCTGATGACCCGCTGCGATTTGACCCAGGAGCAGGCCGCCCGCAAGCTGGGCAAGAGCCGGAGCGCACTGGCCAACAGCCTGCGGCTGCTGAGCCTGCCGGAAACAGTGCTGGAACTGCTGAAAAGCGGCTTCATTACGATCGGACACGCAAAGGTCGTTTTGGGCCTGCCTACGCCGGAGCTGCAGGAGGAAGCGGCTCAGATGATAGCGGACAACCAGCTGAACGTCCGTCAGGCCGAAGCTTTGTGCAAAAAGCTGGCAAAGCCCGCAAAAGAGCCTGTGGCCGCGCCGCTGCCGAGTGCGTTGCCGGTGGAGGTGGAAGAAAGCCTCAAGCAGGCGCTGGGCAGCGAAGTCCGCGTGGCCTACCACGACGGCAAGGGAAAGCTGACCGTCCATTTCTATTCGGACGACCAGCTGAAAGCCTTTGCAAATCTGCTGGGGCAGTACAGCGTGGAGTAACCTCTCAGTCTCGCTATCGCTCGACAGCTCTCCTAATAGGAGAGCCTAAGCAGAAAAGTTATTAGAAATGCGTACCAAGGCGGGGAACACCGCCTTTGAACGGCACAGCGGGGAACGCCCCCTGTGCAAGCAATAGAGTATAAGGAGAGTTATCATGCTTGACATCAAATTTGTCCGCGACAACCCGGATGCGGTCAAGGAAAACATCAAGAAGAAGTTTCAGGATGCAAAGCTCCCCCTCGTTGACGAAGTCATCGAGAAGGACGCCAAGTACCGCGAGTGCCTGAAGGAAGTCGAGTCCCTGAAGGCTGCCCGCAACAAGCTGAGCAAGGCCAACGGTCCTCTGTTCGGCCAGCTGAAGAAGTGCGACGACGAGACCAAGAAGGCTGAGCTGCAGGCTCAGATCGACGCCAACAACGCCGCTGTCAAGGCTGATGCCGACAAGATGGCAGAGCTGGAAGCCGAGGAGGCAAAGCTGGCTGAACGCATTCAGGAGATCATGTACACCATCCCCCAGATGATCGACCCCAGCGTACCCATCGGCCCGGACGACACCTACAACGTCGAGGCTCAGCGCTTCGGTGAGCCGGTCGTGCCTGATTTCCCCATCCCGTACCATACCGAGATCATGGAGAGCTTCGACGGCATTGATATGGACGCCGCAGGCCGCGTGGCCGGCAATGGCTTCTACTACCTGCTGGGCAACATCGCCCGCCTGCACGAGGCTGTTCTGGCCTATGCCCGCGATTTCATGATCGACAAGGGTTTCACCTATGTCATCCCTCCCTTCATGATGCACGGCAACGTGGTGCAGGGCGTCATGTCCTTCCCTGAGATGGACGCCATGATGTACAAGATCGAGGGCGAGGACCTCTACCTCATCGGCACCAGTGAGCACACCATGATCGGCCGCTTCATCGACCAGACTCTGGACGAGGCTACTCTGCCCCTGACCCTGACTTCCTACAGCCCCTGCTTCCGCAAGGAGAAGGGCGCTCACGGCATCGAGGAGCGTGGCATCTACCGCATCCACCAGTTCGAGAAGCAGGAGATGATCGTCGTCTGCCGTCCTGAGGAGAGCGCTGACTGGTACGAGAAGCTCTGGAAGAACTCCGTCGAGCTGTTCCGCAGCATGGAGATCCCTGTCCGTCAGCTGAACTGCTGCTCCGGTGACCTGGCTGACCTGAAGGTCAAGAGCTGCGACATTGAGGCATGGAGCCCCCGCCAGCAGAAATACTTCGAAGTCTGCTCCTGCTCCAACCTGGGCGATGCACAGGCCCGCCGCCTGCACATCCGCGTCAAGGGCAAGGATGGTAAGACCTATCTGGCCCACACTCTGAACAACACCTGCGTGGCTCCTCCGCGTATGCTCATCGCATTCCTCGAGAACCATCTGCAGGCCGATGGCAGTGTCACCATCCCCAAGGTCCTGCAGCCCTACATGGGCGGCCTCGAGGTCATGGTGCCTGTCCACAAGAAGTAAGCCTGCTTTCCACCATTCACCAATAAAATGTTGAAAGTCCCCGCCATTCATACAGGATGGCGGGGGCTTTTTGCGTACAGACGTATAAAATCAGAAAGAATGAAAAAATTGAAGATTTTTTTGAAAAAGTTGTTGACAAAACGGGGGTTGTTGGATATAATAATAAAGCACTGTTCAAGTGCAACAAATAAATATGGCGGTATAGCTCAGTTGGCTAGAGCATTCGGTTCATACCCGAAGTGTCACCGGTTCAAATCCAGTTACCGCTACCACATTACAGAGTTTCGCTAAGATAAGGGGGACGGTCGTCCGCAATAGTGGATGATGAAAGTCGGAGGTTTTAGCGAAGCTCTGTATTTCTAAGGCCCGTTGGTCAAGCGGTTAAGACACGGCCCTTTCACGGCTGTAACATGGGTTCGATTCCCGTACGGGTCATAAAAATCCTCTGCACAATGTGCAGAGGATTTTTTATTTGACCCGTACGGGAATTGCAACAATGACGACCGCTGCCTGCGACAGAAACAGGGAGTCATTGTTGGGGCCGTGGCCAGCGAGACGCGAGCGCCGCCCAAGGCACGAAGCGGATGCTGGGAGCCACAACCCGGCAGGGCGGCGGCGCGCAGCGCCGTAAGCAATCAGCCCAGTGGGCTGTTGCTTAGCCCGCGGGTTCCAATCTTCAGGAATGTCTACCGTGGTTGCTGATGTTCAGGTTTGCATTTTATTTGACCCAAACGGGAATCAGAGCAAAAATCACCCCCGCCTGCACCATCCGGCAGGCGGGGGTTCGTTATGCAAGGAAGCAGATGATGTCGTTTTACGGTCTCTGGCCCATGCCGCCTTCCAGCGTCAAGGTCTCGCCGGACATATACTTGAAATCCGGCATGGCCAGCTGGACGCAGACACGGCCAATCTCCGTCTCAGCGTTGCCGTAGTGGCCCATGGGAGGCATCTTGACGTTGGCCTTGAAAGCGTCAGGGTAGGCGTCCCTGAACTGCTCGAGCTTGGCCGTCCATGCCAGCGGGCAGACCACGTTGACGTTGATGCCGTCCTTGCCCCACTCGGTGGCGGCGACGCGGGACATACCGCGGATGCCCTCCTTGGCGGCAGCATAGGCCGACTGGCCGAAGTTGCCGAAGAGGCCAGCGCCGGAAGCGAAGTTGATGACGCTGCCGTGAGACTCAGCCAGATAGGGGTAGCAGGCTTTCATGTAGTAGAAAGCGGCGTAGAGGCCGGAGTAGATGGCCAAATCGAACTGCTCGGTGGTGTGCTCGGTCAGCGGCACGCCGGAGGCCGAAGCCTGTGCATTGTTGATGAGCACCTGAATGCCGCCGAAGGTATCGACAGCCTGCTTGACCACATTTGCCACAGTGGCCTCGTTGTTGCCGCCCGCGCAGACATCGGCCTGCACGGTCAGCACCTTGATGCCGTAGAGGCTTTCCAGCTCCTGCTTGGCTGCTTCCAGCTTCTTGACATTGCGGCCTGTGATGACGAGGTTCGCGCCCTCCTTGGCGTATGCGGTGGCGATGCCGTAGCCGATGGAGCCGCAGCTCCCATCCTTCAGGACAGCGCGCCCTGCGCCGGTAATGATGGCGGTTTTACCAGTTAAAAAGCCCATAAGTTGCAACCTCCTGTTTCGATGTCCCTCGGTGTTCTGCCGGGGGTTGTTCTATAGCTCGAGTATATCAGAAAATCGGAAAATTGTAAAATAGCGCTTTTGAATCGTTTTTTCTTTGCTTGAGGAATGGCGCAGACGCTCACTCGCGGTATTTTTTCATCATTTCCTTTTGCAAAAAAATACGGCCCTGCCAGGATGCATTTCAGAGTCCCGGCAGGGCCGTGCTTTTGTTTTTCAGTGCTGGTGGAGATACGTCAGAATATCTTCCGGCTTTGCGGCCAGAGCATCGGCACCGGCGGCGGTCAGCTCTGCTCCGCCCCGGAAGCCCCAGAGAACGCCCAGAGCGGGCAGACCGGCATTGTGTCCCGTAAGGATGTCTACGTCGCTGTCGCCCACGAAAAGGGTGCTCTGCGGGTCTGCGCCGAGGTCAGCCATCAGAGAGTAGACGCCAGCCGGGTCGGGTTTGGTGGGAACACCGGGGCGGCTGCCCCGCACCAGCGAAAAGCTGTCCGGGCCGAAGTAGTGCTCGATGATCTTTCCACAAAAAGCGTCCGCTTTGTTGGAAAAAACGGCGGTCTGGACGCCCTCGGCCTTCAGCGCGGCCAGCAGTTCCGGGATGCCGGGATAGGGGGCCGTTTTGTCTTCCTTGTGGGCGTCATACCGGGCCGAGAACTCGGCCAGCGTGGCGGCAAGCTGTTCGGGCGTCCGGGCGTTTTCCGGGGAAAAGCGCTCCACCAGCTTCGGGATGCCGTTGCCCACGAAGTGCTTGTAGGTCTCAACTGGAAAGGTCGGCCAGCCGTGCTGGGTGCAGACCCAGTTGGCCGCGTCGGCCAGGTCGTCGATGGTGTTCAGTAAGGTGCCGTCCAAATCGAAGAGAATGGTTTTTATCATGAGAATCAGACTTCCTTTTGTTTTATGTTTTCTGCTCCAAAGCGTTGAGACAGGGCGCAGCGTCCCGCACGGGGATGCTGCGCACCTTGAGCCGCACCTGCCCGGGCAGAGCCAGCGTCAGCGTCATGCGCTGATAACGTGCCGCCCAAGGCGATTGGAAGGTGTGCAGGCAGACATCCGGGTGGAACACACAGATGCAGTGGAGATAAACACCCTTCTGCCGCCGCAGGGTGAACCGACCCTCCCGGAGCCAGATGCCCTCTTTCAGCCAGCCCATCAGCCCGCCCGCCAGAAAGACGGCAAATACCGCTGTCGGGATGAGCAATGTCCCCGTGAGGGCAGGCAGAACGCTGCGGGAGACCAGCACCAGCAGCAGGCACAGCCCGAACGGGATGCCGGCAGGCGCAAAGAAAACGGCGCTGCGGTGGGTGAGGTCGTGCCGGGTGTCGGGCGGCATCCGGAACTCGGGCAGCAGCTCCCGGAACAGCTCTTCCTGCCCGGAGCGGTAGACGAAAAGCGGCAGTTCCGGGCGGCAGCTGCCTGCCACCACGAATACCGGCCAGCGCTTCATGAGCCGGGCGATGGGGGAGACGCGGACGTCCGCGTAGCTTATTTCACTGCTCCGCACCCGAAACTCGAACCGGGACAGCCAGCCGCCCCGGCTGCCCAGCTGGTCGGCAGTGTGCCAGACCGCATAATGGACGGTCTGGACAAAACTGCGGGCCAGACTGATGCCGAAGAGCGACCCGGTCAGCACCAGTATCCACGCCGCACCGGCGGGCAGCCAGTGGGCCGCGAACCGGACGAGGACGTTCAGCCGGGAGAGGGCTACCGCCTCGGCGGTGAGGGGAAATGGTCGGCTCTGCCGGATGGCCAAATAGGTCAGCGCCAGCGTGGACAGACCGTTAGCACCCAAAACCACCAGCGCGGCCCGCTCGCCCCCGGCAGCGCGGTGGCAGACCGGGTCCCGGACAGGCATCAGGCGGTCAGCAAGCTCCTGCGCGTCTTCTTTGTGCAAATAAAGGGTGACGGCTCGCTTGGCAGGCTGGCCCACCGGGTAGAGCACCACCCGGCTGGCCCCGAGCAGCCGAAAGAAAAGCGGCCGCTCAATGGTCAGTGCGGCCAGAGCTTCGCCCCGGATGATGCGCTCCCGCTTGGAGATGAACGCCCACCGCAGCCGGAGCACACCGGCCTCATCCAGCGCCCAGCTGCTGGCTTCCAGCAGGATGGAGCTGGCCCCGCAGAGGAAGAGCAGAAGCGCGGCGTCCTGCCGCAGAGCTGTGAGCAGAGCGTTCAGGCTGAACTCCAGCAGGGCATTCGCCAGCGGCAGCAGGCAGACGACGACCGCCTTGCGCAGAAAGTGGAGGGCGGCGAGGGGGTGGTAATGCCGTTGTCGGGTCATGGTGCATCCTCCGCCAGAATGTGGGCCAGAAGCCCGGCCTGCTGGGCCGGGATGGCGGGCAGAAAGAGCTTCGCACCCGGGGCCGCCACGATGAGCAGCGAGACGCCGCCCAGCCGCAGCAGGGGCGTCCGGAGCAGCCGGACGCTGGTAACAGCCCGGCGGGGAAGCACCTGACGCACTGGCAGCGCAACGCCGGAGTAGACCGTTACGGTCCGCTCCCCCAGCACAGCAGCGAAGCTGCAGGCCCGCGCCCAGAGGCAGTAGACCAGAAAGCCCCAGAGCAGGCAGAAACCCGCTCCGGCGACAATGCTCTGCCAGAACACGAAAGGCGCAGCGAACAGCCCCGGCACCGCCGCCCAGACGCAGAGGACGGCCCGGCCAGTGGGCGGGATGATGACGGCGGTGCGCCGCAGTTCCTGCTCCGTCACTTATCGCTGAGGCCCCAGGCCTCGGTCAGCTCGTGCAGGCTGTCGTCACGGGTCAGGCAGAGGATGTGGTCCCAGGGCAGCAGGATCGTGCTGCCGTGGGGGATGATGAACTCGGTGTCGCGGGTGATGCTGATCAGGATGGTGTCGCCCGGGATGGGGATGTCCATGATGGCCTTGCCCGCGTAGAGGAAATTCTCGGGCAGCAAAATTTCATTCAGGCTGGCCGTGCCGCCGCCCAGAGAGAGGAGCTGGCGGATGGTATCCGTCTCGATCTCCCGCTCGAGAATGTGGCTCAGGTTGTCGGTGCCGCAGACCACGGTGTCCACGCCGAGAGTGTGGAGCAGTTCGCGGTTTTTGGGGTTGGAGGCCCGGGCCACGGTGCGGTCTACGCCGAACTCCCGCTTGGCGATCTGACAGGCCACAAGGTTGTCTTCGTCAGAGCCGGTCACAGCCACAAAGGCATCGCAGCTGGCGACGTCGGCGGTGCGCAGAGTGTCCATGCTGATGGAGTCGCCGCAGATGACCGGAATGTCCAGCGTATCGGCCAGCATCCGGCACTGGCTCTCCACTGGCTCGATGATGACGATTTCGTGGCGGTTGGCCAGCAGGCTCTGGGCCAGATACCGGCCCACACGCCCGCCGCCGGCAATACAAACTTTCATAATGCTACCTCATTATACAAATGGTATCGGTTATTTGGCAAGAGAACGGAACACGGCCTGCTCGGTGAGGACGGTGGGGCAGATGGTGTCCAGTTCGTAAGCCTTGTGGTAGAGTACCTGCAGGTGGGGGTCGGAGACGCGGCAGATGACCTTTTCGCGCTGAAAGAGGCTCTTGGCGATCTGCGCGGCCATCAGGTTGAGGGAGTCGTCCTCGCTGACGGCGGCCACGGCGTCGCAGTTCTCGATGCCTCCCTGACGCAGTACATCGGGGTCGGTGGGGTCGCCCACAAGGGCGTTGCCGCTGAAGGTGTAGTCGTCGAAGGCGTCCAGACGCTTGAGCTGTTCGGAGTCCTTTTCGATGATAGAGATGTCGTGGCCGATGCGCTCCAGGTCCCGCACCAGCGATGCGCCCACCTGGTCGCAGCCGATTACAAGAATGTTCATGAAATTACCTCGCTGTAAAATATATATGGACTTCATATATGGACTTCGTCTCCGATAAATCTACATCCCAGTATAGCATATTTTCCCCCGCAGATAAATAGAAAAGCTGTAGGGGACTCCAGAGATAAAATTTTTGAATTCCTGGTGCGCAGAGAGTCGGAATATGGTATACTGAAACAGTATGACGATAAGAATCACAAAAGCCCGTGCGCCCGGCGTACGGCAGGAGGAGTGCTTATATGTTTCTTGAGATCATCAAAGCGATCTTGATGGGCATCGTGGAGGGCATCACCGAGTGGCTGCCCATCTCGTCCACAGGCCATATGATCTTGCTGGAACAGGTGGTAAAGTTCAACGCCAGCGAGGAGTTCATGTCCATGTTCCGCGTGGTCATCCAGCTGGGTGCCATCCTTGCGGTGGTGGTGCTGTTCTGGGGCAAGCTGTGGCCCTTTGGCCTGCGGCATGGCCGCGTCATCTCCAAGCCCAGCGTCTGGCAGCTCTGGTTCAAGGTGGTCGCCGCCACCCTGCCGGTGCTGGTCATCAGCCCGTTGGACGACTGGATGGAGGCTCACTTCTACAATTACATCACCGTGGCCGCAATGCTCATCCTCTACGGTGTGCTGTTCCTCGTGGTGGAGAGCCGCCGCACTGCGCCCCACGTCACCCATCTGGAACAGATCACTTACCGTGACGCCCTCATCATCGGCGTCTGGCAGATGCTGGCCATCATCCCCGGCACCTCCCGTTCCGGCGCGACCATCGTGGGCGGCCTGCTGCTGGGCCTCTCCCGTGCCTGCGTGGCGGAGTTCACCTTCTACCTCGCCATCCCGGTTATGGCGGGTGCATCCCTGCTCAAGGTGCTCAAATTCGCCGTCTCCGGTGTCGCCATCACCGGCACCGAGGTGGCTGTGCTGGCGGTGGGCTGCGTGGTGGCCTTCGTGGTCAGCCTGGCGGCTATCCGCTTCCTGATGGATTACGTCAAGCGCCACAACTTCACCTTCTTCGGCATCTATCGCATCGCCCTCGGCCTTGTGGTGCTGGCCGTGGCAGTGGTGTCCGCAATGGTGTAAAATCGAACGCAGATCTTCTGAGCCTCTCGCCCCGGCGAGGGGCTTTTCTTGCGCCTGCCCCTGCGTCGTGCTATAATGCTTTCAGAGAGTATGAGCGCGGCAAACAGGAGCTGCGCACCTGAAATTGTCAAAGAAAACAGGAGGAAAAGCCGATGGAAGCATCGACCGTCTACTATACCGATTTCCGCTGTCCCGTGGGTACCAGCCTCACCGATAAGCTGCGCCGCCTGTGCATCGCGGCAGGCATCAAGAATATCGACATGGAGGGCAAGTTCGTCGCCATCAAGATGCATTTCGGCGAGCTGGGCAACCTGGCCTATCTGCGCCCCAACTACGCCAAAGTCGTGGCCGACCTGTGCAAGGAGCAGGGCGGTATGCCCTTCCTGACCGACTGCAACACCCTGTACCCTGGCAGCCGCAAGAACGCCCTCGAGCATCTGACCTGCGCCCAGCTGAACGGCTTCTGGCCCATGACCACCGGCTGTCAGGTCATCATCGCCGACGGCCTGCGCGGCACCGATGAAGTCGAAGTGCCTGTGCCGAACGGCGAATACTGCAAGACCGCTAAAATCGGCCGCGCCATCATGGACGCCGACATCTTCATCAGCCTGAGCCACTTCAAGGGCCACGAGTCCACCGGCTTCGGCGGTGCCATCAAGAACATCGGCATGGGCTGCGGCTCCCGCGCCGGCAAGATGGAGCAGCACGCCTCCGGCCACCCGGCGGTGCAGGAAGACCTCTGCCGCGGCTGTCACCGCTGCGCCAAGGAGTGCGGCTCCGACGCCATCAGCTACAACGAGAAGAACAAGGCCGTCATCGACCAGGACAAGTGCAAGGGCTGCGGCCGCTGCATCGGTGCCTGCAACTTCGACGCCATCTATGCTCTGTGCGACAGTGCCAACGAGATGCTGGACCGCAAGATGGCCGAGTATGCCGCTGCCGTCTGCCATGACCGCCCGACCTTCCACATCAGCCTTGTGCAGGACATCAGCCCCAACTGCGACTGCCACGGCGAAAACGACGCGCCCATCCTGCCGGACATCGGTATGTTCGCCTCCTTCGACCCGGTGGCCCTCGACCAGGCTTGTGCCGACGCCTGCCTGAACGCCGCTCCGCTGCCCAACAGCCAGCTGGGCCAGAACCTTGCTACCCCGGGCTGGAACTGCCACCACGACAACTTCAAGGACTCTAACCCCAACATCGAGTGGAAGGCCACCCTCGAGCAGGCCGAGAAGGTCGGCATGGGTACCCGCGCCTACACCCTCAAGAAAGTCTGATCCCGATAAAACAAAGGCCGGACGCCTCCCGCACCAAAGCGGAAAGGTGTCCGGCCTTTTCTCTGTGATTTAATACTCGCCCTTTGCCTCCGGCACGAGGGGGTCAACGACATCCTCGAGGGCGTTCCAGTCCTTCTCAGAGAAGGACAGCTTCTTGGCGTCGAGGCCCACGTCCTCCAGACGGCCTGCCATGGCGTCCTTGTCTTCCAGCAGGGCAGCGGCATCGTCCTTTATCATGGGCCATGCCTCGGCAAAGCCCTCCTGCTCCGAGTCGGAGAGGTTGTCGTACCACTGGGTGTAGGCGTCCTCAATGGCCGTTTCCGTGCGGGCCGAGAGGTTTGCCTCGTCGGCCCAGACCAGCAGGGTGGCTGCGGCCTGCACGCTCTTGAGGGAGCAGCCGGACACGCCGGGACCCCAGCCGAGGCTGGGCTCAAAGGCGGCTGCAGTGCCGTCTACGCTGAACAGTGAGTTTTCGTCGAAATCTTTATTGAACAGCCCGGAGGTGTCGGCCTGCGCGGTGCTGCTGGGGATGCTCTCGCTGCTGACGCTGGACGGCTCAGAAGCCGAAGAGCTTGCGTGGGAGGCGTCGCCGTTTGTATTGGAGCAGCCTGCCAGCAGGCCGCACAGCAGAGCAGCACTCACAAGGAGCGAAAGGATGTGCTTTTGAGTCATAGGGGATGTCCTCCTTCTATCTGCGCCCGGCCTGCAGGCCGGGGAAAATATCTCTCTGAGACTAGTATACTGTTCTGCCGCGCGGTTGTCAATCGGCCTTGTCACGAACAAATTTTAAGGGGCCGTGCAGTGGGGCCGGATTGACCTTTCCGGCGCAGCGGGCTATAATAAAGGGTACATGAATCGTTAAAATACCAAGGAGAAAATAACCATGAAGAATGCAGCTTTTTCGATAGAGGAGCTTTTCCGTTTTCTGGACGCCGGCGTCAGTGCTTTCCACTCCACGGCTGCTGCGGCCGCCATTCTGGAAGCCGAGGGCTATGTGAACTGCCCTGAGAGCGCCGCGTGGGAGCTGGCCCCCGGCGGCAAGTATTACACCACCCGCAACGGCTCTGCCGTGCTGGCATGGCGTATGCCCAAGGGTGAGTTGACCGGCTGGCACGCAGCCGCCAGCCACAGCGACTCACCCACCTGGCGCATCAAGCAGTTCGACACGGAGGACAAGGTCTTCGCCAAGGCCGAGGTCGAGGGCTACGGCGGCATGATCATGCCCTCCTGGCTCGACCGTCCGCTGACCGTGGCAGGCCGTCTGCTGGTGCGCACCGAGAGCGGCATCGAGAGTCGTCTGGTCTGCCCCGACCGTGCGCTGGCCTGCATCCCCAACCTCTGCATCCACTTCAACCGCGACCTGAACAACGGCATGAAGTATAACCCGCAGGTCGATCTGCAGCCCATCTTCGGCGGCAAGGGCGGAAACCTGAAAGAGGTTCTGGCCGCGGAGGCCGGCGTGAAGGCCGAGGACATCCTCGACGCTGACCTGGTCCTCGCCACCCGTGAGAAGGCTGTCCGCATGGGCCTGAACGGCGAGTATTTCATGTCCGGCCGCATCGACGACCTCGAGTGCGCCTACACCACTCTGTGGGGCTTCCTGCAGGGCCGCGGCGAAGAGGAAGGCCGCGGAGACATCTGGGTCATGTTCGACAACGAAGAGGTCGGCTCTTCCAGCCGTCAGGGCGCGCAGGGTACCCTCATGGCCGACGTGCTGACCCGCATCGAGGAGAGCATGGGCGTCAGCAGGGAGCAGAGCATCCGCGCCCGCACCAACTCTCTGGTGCTGAGTGCCGACAACGGCCACGCCACCCATCCCAACCACCCCGAAAAGAGCGACCCCGCCAACCCTGTCGTGATGGGCGGCGGCGTCCTGCTGAAGTATAATGCCCGCCAGACCTACACCACCAGCGGATTCACCGGTGCAGCCTTCACCGCCATCTGCAAGAAGGCCGGTGTGCCGGTGCAGGTGTTCGCGAACCGCGCCGATGTGCCGGGCGGCTCCACGCTGGGCAATCTGCTGGGCCATCAGATCCTGATGCCTATGGTGGACATCGGTCTGGGCCAGCTGGCCATGCACTCCGCCATGGAGACGGCAAGCTGCGCCGACGCCGAGTACATGGCAAAGGCCGTGGCAGAGTATTACAACACCCCCATCTTCCAGCCGAAGGACGGGGAGTGGAAGCTGAGCCTGTGAGCGCTGTCGTCGGGCGGTTCGCCCCCAGCCCCAGCGGGCGGCTCCATCTGGGCAACCTCGCGTGCAGCCTCCTTGCATGGCTGAGCGCCAGGAGCCGGGGCGGGCGAATCGTTCTCCGCATCGAGGACCTGGACGCGGAGCGCTGCCCCCGCAAATACGCCGACCAGCTGGAAGAAGACCTTGGGTGGCTGGGCCTTTTCTGGGATGAGGGCGGCAGCAAGGGCGGCCCCCATGAGCCATATTACCAGAGCGAGTGCAGCGGCATCTACACCGAGAGCTACAAAAAGCTGGAAGCCATGGGGCTTGTCTATCCCTGCTTCTGCTCCCGCAGCCAGCTCCATGCCGCCAGTGCGCCCCATACCTCGGATGGCAATGTCATCTATCCAGGTACCTGCCGGGGGCTGACAGCCGAAGAAATCGCCGAAAAGCGGAAGAAGAAAGCCCCGGCCTACCGCCTCATGGTGCCGGACGAGAACATCACCTTCACCGACGGCTGTATGGGCGAACATACAGAAAACCTTCTGCGCGACTGCGGTGACTTTTACCTCCGCCGCGCCGACGGCGTATTTGCGTATCAGCTGGCCGTCGTGGTGGACGACGCCCGGATGGGCGTCACCGAAGTCGTGCGCGGGGCCGACCTGCTTTCCTCTACGGCGCGGCAGCTCTATCTATACCGGCTTCTGGATCTGCCTGCACCGAAGTTCGCCCACTGCCCGCTGCTGCTGGCGTCGGATGGGCGGCGGCTCTCCAAGCGGGACGGCGACCAGAGCCTTGAGAACCTTCGCGCCCGCTATACGGCCGAGGACATCGTGGGCCGTCTGGCCTATGCCTACGGCTTGCAGGAAGAGCCTGCACCTCGGACGCCGGAAAGCCTCATCAAAGACTTTTCGTGGGATAAGGTGCCGAAGAAGGATATTTGTCTGCCGGAAGGGCTGTTTTAGCGCAGCGTAACACCCTCGGCGAAGCCGTAAATGGGAGAAACGAGAACAAAAAGACCTTCAAGTTTTCATAAAGAGAACTTGAAGGTCTTTTTATATTTATAAATTGCTTTTGCGGAGAGCTTAGTTCTCTTTTGCGTGCCAAAAGAGAACCAGAAAAGCACCCGCTACTTTCGAGGCGCGGGAGGCACGAGAAAGGGGC
>NZ_JBBNIH010000119.1:0-788 GCF_040094125.1 Faecalibacterium longum | reverse complement strand
GGCTTGCAGTTCTGCAAGGACAACTTCCCCGGTCATCCCGCCATCGTCTGCACCCACCCGGACGGTCACAACAGTGCGGGAAACATCCACGTCCACATCGTCATCGGCAGCTTGCGTGTCCGCACCGTGGAACGGCAGACCTTCATGGACAAGCCGTGCGACTGGGAAGCGGGCAAGAAGCACCGCTGCACCTCTGCCATGCTCCGGCACCTTCGTGTCGCAGTCATGGAGATGTGCGAGCAAGCCGACCTGAACCAGATCAACCTGCTGGAAGCCCAAGGCGACCATGTTTCGGAGCGCGAGTATTGGGCGCAGCGGCGCGGACAACGCCGCCTCGACCATGCCAACGCCAAACTTGCCGCCGAAGGGCAGCAGCCCACCCAGACCGTCTACCAGACCGAGCTGGACAAACTGCGAAAGCAGATCTACGCTGTGCTGAACAAGACCACCACCTTCGAGGAATTTTCTGCATTGCTCATGCGGGAACACGGCATCGCCGTGAAGGAAAGCCGAGGCCGGTTGAGCTACTGCCCACCCGGCCGGACAAAGTTCATCACCGCCAAGAAACTGAGCAAGAAACTGGAAAAGGAGCAGGTGCTGACCGCCCTCTCCCAGAACATCCAGCTTGCCGCCATCATCCAGCCCAACAGCGAGAAGAAGCCGGATAAGATCAGGAAACTGGTTGACATTCAGGCGAAAGTTGCCGCAGGTAAGGGCATCGGCTATGAGCGTTGGGCGAAAAAGTTCAACCTCAAACGCTGGTCGCAGACCTTGTGTCTCCTGCAGGA
>NZ_JBBNIH010000118.1:0-788 GCF_040094125.1 Faecalibacterium longum | reverse complement strand
GGCTTGCAGTTCTGCAAGGACAACTTCCCCGGTCATCCCGCCATCGTCTGCACCCACCCGGACGGTCACAACAGTGCCGGGAATATCCACGTCCACATCGTCATCGGCAGCTTGCGCGTCCGCACCGTGGAACGGCAGCCCTTCATGGACAAGCCGTGCGACTGGGAAGCGGGCAAGAAGCACCGCTGCACCTCTGCCATGCTCCGGCACCTCCGTGTCGCTGTCATGGAAATGTGCGAGCAAGCCGATCTGAACCAGATCAACCTGCTGGAAGCTCAAGGCAACCATGTTTCGGAGCGCGAGTATTGGGCGCAGCGGCGCGGACAACGCCGTCTCGACCATGCCAACGCCAAACTTGCCGCCGAAGGGCAGCAGCCCACCCAGACCGTCTACCAGACCGAACTGGACAAGCTGCGAAAGCAGATCTACGCTGTGCTGAACAAGACCACCACCTTCGAGGAATTTTCTGCATTGCTCATGCAGGAACACGGCATCGCCGTGAAGGAGAGCCGAGGTCGGTTGAGTTACTGCCCGCCCGGCCGGACAAAGTTCATCACAGCCAAGAAACTGAGCAAGAAGCTGGAAAAGGAGCAGGTGCTGACCGCCCTCTCCCAGAACATCCAGCTTGCCGCCATCATCCAGCCCGCCAGCGAACAGAAGCCGGATAAGATCAGGAAACTGGTTGACATTCAGGCAAACGTTGCTGCGGGCAAGGGCATCGGCTATGAGCGTTGGGCGAAAAAGTTCAACCTCAAACGCTGGTCGCAGACCTTGTGTCTCCTGCAGGA
>NZ_JBBNIH010000117.1:0-11280 GCF_040094125.1 Faecalibacterium longum | reverse complement strand
AGCGGCCGACGAGGCTCGAACTCGCTACCTCCACCTTGGCAAGGTGGCGCTCTACCAGATGAGCTACGGCCGCATATCCATTGTGGCGCGCCGGGCGTTCCCGGCGACGTCGATTATTATACCGCAGCTTTCGCCTCTTGTCAACTACAAATTTGCATTTTTTGAAAAAAGGGACGTTTCCGTCTCCCCACCGCGTACAAAGCCGCGCCGCCGTTCAAGTTTGTCTCAGCTGACGCGAAGAAAATTTAATTGCTTTCCTTTCTTAATATCGTTATAATTAAGATTGTCAAATCGTTGCTGAACTTTCGCGCCTGCCGCTTCGGGCTGCTGCACCGAGGAACAGGCGTGTTTTCATGCAGGGGAGAATATAGGAATAAGGAGCAAACGCAATGTACAAGATCACGGAAAAGGTGGCGCTGAACCCCACCGTTACAAAGATGGTCATTGAAGCCCCGCTCATTGCCAAAAAGGCAAAGCCCGGCCAGTTTATCATTGTGCGCCCGTTTGAAGACAGCGAGCGCATCCCCCTCACCGTCGCAGGCTATGACCGCGAGAAGGGTACTGTGGACATCATCTTCCAGATCGTCGGCGGCACCACCATGGAGCTGAACAGCCTCGAAGCAGGTCAGAGCGTCCACGACTTCGTCGGCCCGCTGGGCCGCGCTACCGAGGTGGAAGGCCTGAAGAAGGTCTGCGTCGTCGGCGGCGGCGTGGGCTGCGCCATTGCGCTGCCCATCGCCCGTGAACTCCACGAGCAGGGCTGCGTTGTCCACAGCGTGGTCGGCTTCCGCAGCAAGGACCTGCTCATCCTCGAGGACGAGTTCAAGGCCTGCAGCGACGAGCTGCGGGTCATGACCGACGATGGCAGCTACGGTACCAAGGGCGTCGTCACCGCTGCCCTCGACGAGCTGGTGGCTGCCGGCAACCAGTACGACCTGGTCATCACCATCGGTCCGCTCATCATGATGAAGTTCGTGGTCAAGACCTGCCAGAAGCACGGCCTCAAGAGCATCGTCTCCATGAACCCCATCATGATCGACGGCACCGGCATGTGCGGCGGCTGCCGCCTGACCGTGGGCGGCGAGACCAAGTTCGCCTGCGTGGATGGCCCCGACTTCGACGGCGACCTCGTGGATTTCGACGAGGCAATGGCCCGCGGCACCATGTACCGCCCCTTTGAGGCCAAGGCCCGGGAAAAGGCCTGCAATCTGTTCAAGACTCAGGAGGGAATGTAAAATGGCTTTCAATATGGACCCCAAAAAGTGTCCCATGCCCACCCAGGACCCCAACGTCCGCAACAAGAATTTTGAGGAAGTGGCTCTGGGCTACACCGCCGAGATGGCCGTGAACGAGGCCAAGCGCTGCGTCCACTGCAAGAACAAGCCCTGCCAGACCGGCTGCCCCGTCGGCATCGACATCCCCGAGTTCATCGGCCATGTGGCCGAGGGTGACTTCGAAGCCGCCTATCAGGTCATCAATCGTTCCTCTTCCCTGCCCGCCGTCTGTGGCCGTGTCTGTCCGCAGGAGAGCCAGTGCGAGGGCAAGTGTACCCGCGGCATCAAGAACGAGCCCGTCGGCATTGGCCGTCTGGAACGCTTCGTGGCCGACTGGCACCGTGAGAATGTTCACACTGCCCCCGTCGTGCCTGCGTCCAATGGCCACAAGGTCGCCATCATCGGCGCGGGCCCTGCCGGTCTGACCGCCGCAGGCGACCTCGCCAAGCTGGGCTATAAGGTCACGGTCTACGAGGCCCTGCACGTCGCAGGCGGCGTGCTGATGTACGGCATCCCCGAGTTCCGTCTGCCCAAGGCCATCGTCCAGCAGGAGATCGACGGCCTCAAGAAGATGGGCGTCGATTTCGAGTGCAACATGGTCATCGGCAAGGTGCTCACCATCGACGAGCTGATGGGTGAGTACGGTTATGAGGCCGTCTTCGTGGGTTCCGGTGCCGGCCTGCCCCGCTTCATGGGCATCCCGGGCGAGAGCCTGAAGGGCGTCTACTCCGCCAACGAGTTTCTCACCCGCTCCAACCTGATGAAGGCTTATCTGCCCACCAGCAAGACCCCCATCCGCACCGGCAAGAAGGTCGCCGTCGTCGGCGGCGGCAACGTGGCAATGGACGCTGCCCGCAGCGCCCTGCGTCTGGGCGCTGAGACGGTCTACATCGTCTACCGCCGCGGCATGGCTGAGCTGCCTGCCCGTAAGGAAGAGGTCGAGCACGCCGAGGAAGAGGGCATTATCTTCAAGACCCTCTGCAACCCCGTGGAAATTCTGTCCGATGAGGACGGCTTCGTCAAGGCCATCACCTGCATCGAGATGGAGCTGGGCGAACCGGATGCTTCCGGCCGCCGCCGCCCCATCGAGAAGAAGGGCAGCGAGTTCACGATGGACGTGGACACCGTCATCATGAGCCTGGGTACCAGCCCCAACCCCCTCATCCGCTCCACCACGCCGGGCCTCGAGACCAACAAGCACGGCTGCATTGTCACCGAGGGCGACGAGGGCAAGACCAGCCGCGAGGGCGTGTACGCCGGCGGTGACGCCGTCACCGGTGCCGCCACCGTCATCAAGGCCATGGGCGCAGGCAAGGCTGCCGCCAAGGCCATCGACGAGTACATCCAGAACAAGTAAACTATACATATAGCAAAAGCAGGTCATCCCGCCGGGATGGCCTGCTTTTTGTTATCGGTAAAGATTTGCCGCCTCTGCGTTTTCCAGCGTCAGCAAGCGTATCTTCTTTTCGATGCCGCCCGCGTAGCCGGTCAGGCTGCCGTCGCTGCCCACCACCCGATGGCAGGGTACGATGATGGAAACAGGGTTATGCCCCACCGCGCCGCCCACAGCCTGCGCGGAGACGCGCTTTCCGCCGTTCTTCTCCGCCAGCTGTTTTGCCAGTGCGCCGTAGGTCGTGGTCTGTCCGTAGGGAATCTGCAGCAGCAGCGCCCACACCGCCTGTCGGAAATCGGAGCCGATAAGATGGAGTTTCGGAGTAAAGTCCGGCTCCCGGCCTGAAAAATAGACGTCCAGCCAGCGGCAGGCGTCTCCCAGCACTGGCATTGTCCCCTCTTCATTCTCTGGAGGAAGCTTCGCCGCAAAATACTTCTGTGCCTCGAACCATACTCCGGTCATCCCTTCTTCGTCTGCTGCCAGCAGTATCTTTCCCAGCGGCGAATCGTAATGCATCGTATAGGTCATGGCGGTTCATCCCTTCCTTTTCGGCTTTTGGGTCGGCGCGTAGTCCTTGAGGCCCGGCACCGCGCCGCCTGCTGCCGCCCAGAGGTAGAGGCTGGCCACGCTGCAATAGGGACTGAACCGACGGCGGTACTTTTCGAACAGTTTCCGGTCGATTTTTCGGTGGTGGTACACCATCCGCAGCCCACGCTGGATGGCAAGGTCGTCGTAGCTGAACACGTCGGGCCGCTGCATACAGAAGAGCAATATCATCTCTGCCGTCCAGACACCGACGCCTTTCAGGCCGCTCAGCTCCCGGATGGCCTCATCGTCCGGCCTCTGCCGGATACCCTCGAGGTCAAATTCTCCGCTCTCGATTTTCCGGGCAAAGTCCGTAATGTATTCAGCCTTTCGGAAGGTCATACCGAAGCTCTGCAGCTTCTCAACCCCGGCTCCGAGGACGGCAGCTGCATCCACCACGCCGAGCTCGTCCCGCATCCGCTTCCAGATGGTCGCCTGCGCTTTCGTGGAGATCTGCTGGCCGACGATGTGGTGTACCACCGCCGAAAAGAGGTCGGTATCCACTTCCCTCTCGATGTGTCCCACCTGTGCGATGACCGCCGCCATCCGCTCGTCTCTTGCGCTCAGATACGCCGTTTCCGCTTCGCCGTATTGGAAATACATCTGTCCCGCCTTCTTTCTATACAACCTTTCGTTTGCTCATCAGTTGTTGATTTGATTATAACAGAAAGTACGAAGTTTTGCAATATAAAAGCGCCCTGCCAAAAGGCAGAGCGCTGAAAGTTTGTTGGTAAGCCTATTCTTGGACGTTCAGGATGCAGCTGTCTTTTATCGCAAGTCAAGAAATTAGCGCAACATTCAAACAGCATATTTGCGATATGCAATTCAACGTTGTTGCTGTTGCATTAAAAAGTTGAATTGCTATAAGTGACAGCCCTGCTTTTTATCGGTACGGTGTACAAATCACTTACATTCCTTCTTCATAGCAGAATAGCCGATGAGAACGGTCCACACATAGGCGCAGGTCTTGGGGATCATCAGCATCCCGATCATGGGGATGGCATTGGCCCAAAGAACAACGGGAATGTAGAAACCGAAGCTCAGCACGATGGTCAGCCACATCCAGCGGAAAGCCGAGTCGTTATGCTCCTTGGCGCTGCGGTAGAATAGCACGATAATCAGCAGGCCCATCAGTGCAAAAGGAATATTACGGTAAATGCCCCAGGACAGCGGGGATCCGTCGCTCAGCCACTGGTTCTGCGGCATCATGCACAGGATAACACGCACAGCAGCCAGACCGTAGACGGCGGCAGTCAGGCCATTGTTGCCCTTGACCCGGTAGCGCTCACGCCAGACATAGTACAGCAGCACATAAAAGACTGTCATTGTCACAGAGGTGATCCACTTACCCAGACCCAGGGGAACGGTAAAGTTTTCAAGACCCGTGGTGCATAGAGCCAGAGCACGGGGAATCAGATGGAACGAGTCGCCGGTACCCAGAACGACAGCCATCAGACCGAACAGCTTGAACTGGTGGCTGCCCTTGCAGCCACGGATCATCAGGATACCGATGGTGATGACGGATACCAGATATACCGCATCAAAAACAGTTTCTACGATTGCTTGCATAGTTGATTGCTCCTTGTCGATACATCAAATTTATTGTAACACTGCATTTTTTTGCAGGGCCGTCTTAGTTTTTACGGTCATCAGGGGCTTGCCTGGCATAGCTGCATCCAAAGCACAGGATGTTGAAGCTGGCAGTGCTCCACACAAGGCAGGCAAGCCGCAGCAGGATACTGCGATGAGCTTTCCTATGAGCGTCTCCTTTGAGTGAACAGTGTTCAATTTGGACGTTATAAAATTCCCACAGCAGTGTGGGAAGAAAATGCGGTCAATATAAGGTTCTGCGCACGATCTCCAGCACAGCGGCGGGGTCGTAGTCCTGCCGCAGCAAGGCAGACAGCATAAGCGAAAACAGAACATCGGCAAATTTTTCAACGGTGAATTGCTCGTTAAAAGCGTCCGGACGGATCTTGCTATCCTGTTGCAGCACCGTACACAGACCATTTAAGATATGGTTCCAGACTTGCTGCATGTGCCGTTTGCCATCGGCCTTGTCCTCCTGCATAAAGCCGAGAGAGTGCAGTGTGAAGAATCCGGGATACTGCTCATAGCCGTAGGCCATGCGCTCGTACATCCATTTGACACAGGTCTGCACGTCCTGAAATACGGCCTCGTCCTGCGGGCGGTGGAAAATTTCGCACCAGACGCTCTCGACCGTGGCGCTGATAAGCTCAGCCTTGGAGTCATAATAGTTGTAGATCGAGCCGACCGAGACCCCGCATGCCGAGGCGACAGAACGGATGCTGACTGCCGCCCAGCCCTTTTCCCGGATAAGCTCACGGCTGTTTTTTAAGATCTCTTCCTTGGAGGTCACGATCGTATTCATGTAGTCACCCTCAATATGAACAATGTTCATTTTTATTATACTGCCCCTTCCCACTTTGTCAAGAGGATTTCATAAAAGGTTTATATTTTTGTGGTCATCCCTTTTAGCCATGTTCACGGATGCTTTTCTGGTACACCAGCGCCTTGGGCATGAAAAGGTTTCGACCACACCCGGCACCTACGCCCACCTGTACCCGGATCGAGCAAACAACGTCGCGGACCGCCTGGAAGCTCCGGCTTTCCCAGGGAAGAAGAAACCGTGATACTGGTTTGATTCTTCCTCGGGTGTTATTTTTTCTGTTGCTTTGGACGCGAAAAAGCCCCGCCTTCAAGCAAAAAATCTTGAAAGCAGGGCCGTTTTTTATACGTTATTCCGTTCTATTTTTGATGGATTCAAAAAGTTGGAAGGCAAATTTTTATTACTCGAGCTCGGTAAGTCCAGATTCTTACTAAACAAATTTGTTTAGTAATTCTGTTCTTGGATGTTCACTTTTCCATGAGATTGCCGTGGTAGATGTGGCTTGCTGATTTTTTAGTATCAGGATAGTATCACACAACCAGTGGAATCTCTGTGAATATTATAGCAGATATTTTTCCTAATATCAAATATTATTTGCTATCATCCCCTGCCATTGAACTTCCGCCAATCCCAAAGAACTTATCAAAGAAGCTCTTCAGCTTATCGATCACGCCTTGCTTCTTCTGCGCACGGCCACCGCCGCCAAAGCGGGAAACAGGAGGCATCAGCTTATCAATGTCAGTGCCCACAGTTTTGATCTCGCCATCACGGAACGCATTGGCCAGATACTTGCGCGTCTCCGGCTCCTTTAGCTTTTCCTCTTGGATGATCTTTGTAAGCTCTTTCTCTCGCTGTTCGGACACAAAGGTATTCCACTCTGCCATCACGTCATCCACATCGTTGACCCCTGCAATAAACGTTTCAATCAGCTGCTTTTTGCTGCGCAGTTCCGGGCTGGCATCAATCGCCTTGCGAATCGTGATGAGCACTTCTTTATCATCGCAATGGGTGTCATGGTACTTTTTGACCAGCATCGGAATGTAGTCAATGTTAATTTCGACCTGCCGAATCAGTTCCACCTCGAACACCACATCATCCGTGATGTCCTCTTTGGTTTCATCGTGCTTCTTGTTACGCCATTCATCCCGCAAATCTTGATAGCGGCCCAAATAGTCCTGTAAATCCCGTTCAGAGATCAGTTCGTTGCCCTTGAAATCATCAAAGGAGGACAGCAGGTTCCGCATCCGCAGCAGTGCACCAAACAGCACGATAAAGTCCTTCTGGTTCTGCTCCCCGTTGATTTGCGGCTCTGTCAGCGGGAACTTCTGCGTCAGGTCATCGATCATGTCCGTATAGCCCTGATGGTATTTTCCCTGCTCGTCCATATAACCGTGGTAGTAGTCCGCATATTTGCGCAACAGAACGATGCCGCCCGCATTTTTATCTCCAAACAGCGAAATTGCCGCATCCACCCGCTTTTGCAGATTGCGGAAGCAGACGATATTGCCAAAGGTCTTGATGCTGTTCAAGATACGGTTCGTCCGGCTGAACGCCTGAATCAGACCGTGCATCTTCAGGTTTTTGTCCACCCAAAGAGTATTCAGGGTCGTGGCATCGAAGCCCGTCAGGAACATATTGACCACGATCAGCAGGTCAAGCTCTTTATTCTTCATGCGGAGCGATACATCTTTATAGTAATTCTGGAACCGTTCACCATCCGTCGAGTAGTTCGTATGGAACATCTCGTTGTAGTCCTGAATGGCTGCGTCCAGAAAATCCCGGCTGCTCTGGTCGAGGTTGGAGGTATCTTCCGGGTTTTCCTCGTCCAGAATGCCATCCGTTTCCGCTTCATTGGCTCCATAGCTGTAAATGGTAGCAATGCGCAGCCGCTTGGTTGGATCTGCCGCCATCTGTTTTTTGAACTCCTGATAATACAGCTTTGCCATCGGCACAGAAGCCACGCAGAAAATCGAATTAAAACCGCTGACGCGCTGTTTTTGCTTGATTTCCTCCACCGCACCACGCTGGGCAGAGGCCACCTCTGCCACATTCGTCAGCAGATTAAACTCATACGATTTGTCTCCCCGATAGGTTTTCTGGTCGAAGTGGTCGAGGATGTACTTTGTCACCAGAGAAATACGCTTGGGTGCCATGAACGCCTTTTCCCGGTCAATGTCCCAAACCTGCTTGTCGTCCATGTCCGGCTCTGCGTCCATCGTTTTGATGTAATCCACACGGAACGGCAGCACATTCTTGTCGTTGATGGCATCCACGATGGTGTAGGTATGCAGTGGTAGAACCTTTTCGCCTTTTTCATTTGGTTCACCGCCAAACAACTGAGGCGTTGTCCTCATACCGGGTTTTCCGCTCGTACCTGCATTTGCTGCGTAAATCGGTGTTCCGGTAAAACCGAACAGGTAGTACTTTTTGAAGTTGTGAACGATAGCACCGTGCATATCACCGAACTGGCTGCGGTGGCACTCGTCAAAGATGATCACAACATGCTTCTGGTAGACCTCATGCCCCGGATTCTTCTTGATGAAGGTCGCCAGCTTCTGGATGGTGGTAATGATGATATGTGCTTCCGGGTTTTCCAACTGGCGTTTCAGAATCGTGGTGCTGGTGTTGGAGTTTGCCGCTCCTTTCTCGAAGCGGTCATACTCCTTCATCGTCTGATAGTCCAAGTCCTTGCGGTCTACCACAAACAACACCTTGTCGATGTAGGGCAGCTGCGATGCCAGCCGTGCCGTTTTGAAGGAGGTCAGCGTCTTGCCGGAGCCAGTGGTGTGCCAGATGTAGCCGCCGCCCTCGATGGTGCCATACTTTTTGTAGTTGTTGGCGATCTCGATGCGGTTCAATATCCTCTCGGTTGCCGTGATCTGATATGGGCGCATCACCATCAGCATCTTTTCTGAGGTAAAGATGCAATACCGGGTCAGCACGCTCAGGATCGTGTGCTTTGCAAAGAATGTCCGGGTAAAGTCGATCAGATCCGTTAGCACGCGGTTGTTCGCATCAGCCCAGTAGGAGGTAAATTCAAAGCTGTTGCTGGTCTTTTCCTTTTTCGTCTTGCCGTGTTTGGCACCCTTGATGGCATTGTAGCGGGTGCTGTTGGAGTAGTACTTGGTATTTGTGCCGTTGGAGATCACAAAAATCTGCACATACTCATACAAGCCGCAGCCCGCCCAGAACGAATCCCGCTGGTAGCGGTTGATTTGGTTAAATGCCTCCCGGATGGCCACCCCGCGCCGCTTCAGTTCCACATGAACCAGCGGAAAGCCGTTGACCAAAATCGTCACATCGTAGCGATTATCATGCCGCGCGCCGTCTGCTTGTTTTACCTCATACTGGTTGATGACCTGCAGGCGGTTGTTATGGATGTTCTTTTTGTCGATCAGTGTGATATTTTTGGAACTGCCATCATCCCGATGCAATACCTGCACATTATCTTCCTGAATCTTCCGTGTTTTTTCGGGAATATGCTCGTTGGGATTGGCAATTACATCACTGAAAAACTGCCGCCACTCCGTATCGGAAAACTGGTAGTGGTTCAGCTCTTCCAACTGGCTGCGGAGGTTGTCAATCAGTTCATCCTCGGTATGCAGCGGCAGATAGGTGTAGCCCTGCTCGCACAACAGCCGGATAAACTCTTTTTCCAGTTCCGCCTCGCTTTGGTAGCTGTCAGAGCGCACCTTGGAGGGTTCATAGGCGGCAACAACGGTATCTTCATTGGTAGCCGCAACGATATTGAAAAAAGACATTTCGATTTCCTCCAGCAGCACTTATTTTTCACTTTGTGATTGCATATCACACGCAATTCGAACCAAAAGTTTTATTTCATTATCTCTCATCTTTGCCACGTCCATTTTTACCCATTTAGAACCACAGTCTTTGTAAAATCCTTCTGCCTGTTTTAACCCCCGCATCCATTCCTTTGCATCTGCATATGGATTCAATCCCGAAAAAATTTTCTGTAATTGATAATCGGCTCCTGCATAGCTTGGCTTAGGTACTGCAAGCAGGCTTTCTAAATAGTCGTTTAGACCCTCCGTATCCAGCGATTCTACCATTTTAACAACTTCGGGCACTGCTTCTATCAATCTCGATTGGTAGGAAATGATTTTCTGTTGATTTTCCTCTATCGTGCTTTGAACCTCCAGCAAAGAAATCAACTCACGAAGTCTTGTATCTTCATGTCTGCTTTCCATAATAGAAGCTGCCGACTTTAATGTATCCAATGGATTTGTACTAACCTGAACTTTTTGCTTTGCCCACTCTTGCTTTTTCTCTTCAATGATCTGTTTGATTTTTTCTGTTCCAAGTGATAAAAGCTGGTATCTTGAACCTATATATCCGATGATTCCATCGTATGGAATGTTCAAATGTTTTATTTCAGGAAACGCAGTTGAGTATATCATAACGTCAACTGTCGGTTCTGCATTTGTCTGCCAAAGTTGCGACTCTGCATAAGGAATAATTGCCGGTGAGTACTGTGTTTCGCCCTTTTTTAGAAATTTCGCACGGCTTGTTTCGAATGGATGCGCAAAAGACAAAGAGCGAATATACTCCCATACTTTATCGTCAGTTGGTATTTTTCCATCTGGAAGTATCAGATTATGCTCTTCGCATACATCTGCAAAATAGCTGTACGTCGTCTGCGAATCCCGTGTGTATGGATGTTCTACCTCTAATAAGTGAAGCACCAATTTAACCGCATCAACTATCATTGAGCCATACATCATCAAAAGAAGAAACTCTTCCTCAGAATTCGGAATCATCGTATGTGCATTGATATAACCGACGCACTTTTCCATTCTATCCAAAAGCGCATATCCGAGATTATATAACTCTACATATTCTTTTTCACACCCAAACACATTCGATGCGTTCAGGGCTTTTCTGAACTCTTGATAAATTTTTTCATCAATTGGATGATTCATCTTTGTATTTCCTAAAGTTCAACAGCTTGTCCCGGTAATACTCATACTGCTTTTGTCTTGCTTCAATCTCCGCTGGCAGGCCGCTGGTCAAATCATTGCAAATAGCATCAAAACGGTCAAGGATAGAAACAATCCGTTTTTGTTCCTCAATGGACGGTACTGCAATTACAGCCTTTGCTATATTGTCGTTGTACAATCTCGGAATCGTTCCGCCCTCAGATGCTTTCCACGGTTTCAATTCATAGCAATAACGAAGATAGCTATTCAGAACAATACTTTCATCGTTATCGATCCAAACAATGTTGGAATCTTGAAAATATGCTGGTTTGCCGTCATAAACGACCGTTCTGCCAATCGTTCCTGCCGCAGAAATCAGCACATCGCCTTTTTTCGGGAAGTTATATCTCGACCGATATTCGTCAAATGTTTCCTGCGAAATATAGGCATCAGCTTCTTTTCCAAAGGTTCCAATTTTATAGAACGGAACACCGCTCGCTGTGTTTGTCTGGCTCTTCAAAATACGCTTGCACATACAGATAGAACCCACATCACCCAAAGGAATCCTTACATAGCCAAATACATACCGCAAGAGCTTAATCAGCGTTCCGTTCCGTTCCGTTCCGTTCCGTTCCGTTCCGTTCCGTTCCGTTCCGTTCCGTTCCGTTCCGTTCCGTTCCG
>NZ_JBBNIH010000116.1:0-4418 GCF_040094125.1 Faecalibacterium longum | reverse complement strand
GCAGAAGAAGCGGCGGCATCCGGCGAGGAACAGCCCAAGGAAAACAAGGTCACAAAGATCGCATCCGGCTTTCTGGGTGTGGTCGTGCTGATCGCACTGGCGGCAGGCGGCATTTTCTATGCGTTCACAAAGCAGAAGCAGAAAAAGCAGGCCGAAAAAGAAGCCCTTGACCCCGATGCAAACTACACCGAAGACAAGGGCGATTTTGAGATTCCGACCGAGGACGAGCCGGAGGACACCGGCAAGGAGGATAACACAGAAGAATAATTTTATGGCGGCGTTTGCCGCCTTACATACTAAAAAACGGGATGCCATAAAAATAGCACCCCATTCTAATATTAAAACAAACTGAAAGTCATCCAGTTGAAAAGACCCACTTACCAGATGCATTAACGCCTGTTTTGCCCGAAAACCACCCCAATTACGATAAAAATGACGAGAATAACAATGCATAATGCCTTCCATCCCAAAGTGATTTTCAAATCACTGTGATCAAAGAAAAATGCAAACACGCCAAATAAACCGCATAAGAAAGAGATAATGTTTACGATGTTCATACTAGACCTCCTATTTGTCACTGTGGATTCAAATAGGAACTCAGCATTCAAAACAGAGAATCAAATAGACGAACTGACGCCTACCCGAAGTGAACAACAACCGTAAGTCAATGCATCATGGCACCCACCCTACACTCACATAAATGAGTGTCTGTCTGCTAATAGAGTAATACATTCGTCGCTTTCATCACATAAAATAATCGCTCTAAAATCTAGATAATTATATCTTATGTTGCCATAGAACGTTTATATTATCAAATGCATCATATAAAATGTCTTACCAAAAGGCATTTTAGAATACCTTGCCGCCTTTTCACAAAGCACCCCATCGGCGAGAGCGCACTCGATTTGTTCATCTCCACGCATTTCTTCCATTACTCGGCACATAACAGTATTTTATTTTATCAGGCAGATTTCTTGCTGGCAAGTTCTTTGACTTCTTCAATAGACAATTTAGAATACTTTGCCACCTTTTCATAAGGCATTCCATCTGCGAGCATCTCCAAAGCACACTCGATTCGTTCATCCTTACGCATTTCTTCCATTGCTCTGCACATAGTTGCCACTCCCTTCGCATCGTGCTTAAAGTATTGTACCCGATTTGCAAGCACCGGATAGAACATATCTTTTGCATCGGTACAGAAAAAGTCATGCATCAGTTTTCCGAGGGCAGTTTCATCCTTGATTTGAGAGTTCACATAGATGATATGTGACTGGTCGTTGAAAACTGCACCGGTTTCTTCTACCATACGATGAATGTGGTAAATCGGCAATCCAGCCTTTAACACATCGTTCTCCGTGATGAAGATAATATATGTTTCGTTCAAGGCATCATAATTGCTGCCAGAATGAGTGAGGTTTGCATCCAGCAGGCTGCTGTTGTAGCGGGCGCGTTTTTCGCTTGCCCCACGGTCACTGCGTTGCACCTCGATATTATATGCCCGATTCTGCTCATCAACAGCCAGAATATCCAGACGAACGGAGCGTCCCTGCAAATTCTTGATACTGTACTGACCATGCACTTCACGAACCTTCAAATCCGCTCGTTTGAGAATGATTTGAAGCAAAAATTCTGCACAAGCAGGGTCTTCAAAAACCGCCGCCATGAAATCGTCATCAATCAGGCGCAGGCCTCTCAGACGTTGTAAATCCTGCTCGTGTTTACGTTCAAAATCCAGTTCTTGCTGTGTTTTGTTTTCAGACATTGGTTCACCCGCTTTCTTTCTTCTTTCAAGAACATAGTACCATAATCCAATCTTTTTTACAAGATGACACCATTTATAAAAAGGAGTTGATGCTTATTGTCTTATTGCTTGGTAGTGGCGGAAAAGCCCTCTGTCGGGGCAGCTTACGCAAAGGTCCTCGGTGCGACCAATCGACAGGATGGTTATTGGGAGGGCAACGGCTATCTCGTCAGCTGGTGCGTTGGTCATCTGGTGGAACTGGCTCCGCCTAATGTCTACGATGCCAAATACGTTAAGTGGAGCATTGCAGACTTGCCCATCCTACCGCAGAAGTGGCAGTATCTGGTGTCTGCCAGCACCAAAAAGCAGTTTGGCATCCTGCAAAAGCTCATGCACCGCCCGGACGTAGACAGCATCGTGAACAGTTGCGATTCCGGACGTGAGGGAGAACTGATTTTCCGCTTGGTGTACCAGCAAGCAGGCTGCAAAAAGCCCTTTTCTCGTCTGTGGCTGTCCAGCATGGAGGAAAACGCTATCCGGGAGGGCTTTGCCCACCTCAAACCGTCACCTGAATACGATGCGCTGTACAACGCAGCACTCTGCCGGGAACGCGCCGACTGGATGGTCGGCATCAATGCGTCCCGGCTTTTTTCGTGCCTGTACGGTCAACCGCTGGCGGTAGGGCGTGTTATGACCCCGGTGCTTGCTATGACCGTAGTGCGGGAAGCCGCCATCGCCGCCTTTGTGCCGGAGAAATTCTACACGGTTGCCCTGACCCTTGCGGACGGCGGCACCGCATCCAGCAAGCGGTTTGCCCAGAAAGCGGATTCCGAACTGCTGCTTTCCAAATGCCGAAAGGAGGGGCGTGCCACGGTGCAAAAGATGGAACGCAAGGAGAAGTCCGAAAGCCCATCACAACTCTATGACCTTACCGCATTGCAGCGGGATGCAAACCGTCTGTTGGGATTTACGGCGCAGCAGACGTTGGATTATGCCCAAAGTCTTTACGAAAAGCGGCTTATCACCTACCCCCGCACGGACAGCCGGTTTTTGACGGAGGATATGGCGGCTTCCCTTCCGGGACTGGTGACGGACACGGGCAGGGCGTTTGCCGTGGAGGAGCCGATTCCCATCCATGTGCAGCAGGTCATCAATGGCGGCAAAGTCACCGACCACCATGCGCTGCTGCCTACGAAAAGCATGGCAAACGCAGATATTGCCGCCCTCCCTGCCGGGGAGCGGAATGTCCTGCGGCTGATTGCCGCACGGCTGCTCTGCGCTGTGGGCGAACCGCACTGCTATGCAGAAACTACGCTCACCACCATCTGCGCCGGAGAGGAATTCTCCGCAAAAGGCAAGTTGGTGCTGTCCGATGGATGGAGAGCCATGGAGCGGAAAATGCTGGGCGAACTGTTGGGCAAGCAGAAAGAACCGGCTGTTCTGCCCGATGTGCAGGAGCAGAGCCAGTGCAGCGTTGCCGGTGTCGAACTGAAAGAGGGTCAAACGTCTCCGCCAAAGCATTTCACCGAGGACCTTCTACTTCATGCGATGGAAACCGCCAGTGCAGACAGTATGCCGGAGGGCGTAGAACGTCAGGGCATCGGCACCCCGGCAACGAGAGCCGCCACCATCGAAAAGCTGGTGCAGAAGGGCTTTCTGGAACGCAAGGGCACCAAGAAAACCAAGGTGCTGCTGCCCACGGATAAGGGAAAAGCCCTCATTACCGTAATGCCCGAAGAGATTCAGTCTGCGGATATGACGGCTGACTGGGAAGCGAAATTGCTGCAAATCGAGCGTGGCGAAATGGAGCCGGGTGAATTTATGACTGAGATCAATACGATGATTACCGAACTGGTAAAGAACACGGAAATGAAAAAAGGAGCGAATGCACTTATGAAAAGCAAGATTATTGGTGTCTGTCCGAACTGCGGTGCAAATGTTGTGGAACGTGAAAAGGGCTGGTTCTGTGAGAACAGGGAGTGCCGTTTCGTGCTGTGGAAGGACAATGCGTTCTTCAAGCGTCTGGGTAAGCGACTGGATTCCCATGTGGCGGACAAGCTGCTGCGGGATGGGCGTGTCCGGCTGAAGGACTGCAAGAGTGCCAAGGGCAAGACCTACAATGCCACCGTGCTGCTGTCCTGTGAAGCCGATGGCCGCAGCAAGTTTTCTCTGGAATTTGAGGGTGGCTGCTGATGGAACAGATAAAAGAAGCGGTCTACCTTATCAACGATGAACGCTATCTGCATCTCCGGGAAAACGGTGCAGGGGTCGGCTTTGCCACCTACAACAAGGTAACTGGTGAGCCGCTGGAAAGTGGGCAGATCTCGGAAAAGAATCTGCCGCCCGATGGACGGAACGCCATCCCTGCCGCCCGGAACTGGTATCTGTTTGCACTTTCGGACGATGACCGCAAGGTCATCCAACAGGAAAGCGTAAAGATCCTCGAAAACATCCCGCAGGCGGGCATCGGCAGACGGCGCATCTGGGAGCCGGAAACGCTGCCGAAGGATATTCGTCTCATCAACAGCCACTATGACGATCTCTACCGCATTCCAGATGGCGGCGTGATTCAGGTGGATTACCCGGATGGGCGCAGCTTCACGGCACGGCTGGAACATCTGGATGATTACCACTTTGACATGGGCGGTCTGGGCAATGTGTTCCACATCTGCCAGTT
>NZ_JBBNIH010000115.1:0-1083 GCF_040094125.1 Faecalibacterium longum | reverse complement strand
AACCTCGTTCTAAATAAACCGTCTGGCGGTATCTAACTGATTAACATTTCAACAAAGAAGCTGTGGTTGGAGCCTCCAATATTGAGCAATCCATTTTCTTTCCACTGCATCATAGGGATAACCGGGATTCCCCAGCATCTCTTTTATTCAGGATTTTTCTACTGAAATCCGGATTCCAAATCCTCCCTCTGAGTATGCAATGCTTATCCATGTTTCATCTTTTCTTAGCAAAACGCCTGTCGAAACGCTTTCTGAAGCCGATGCCTCTTCAGCGTATCCTAAGGTTTTCAATTGGTCAATATATTTTTGTATTTCTTCTTCAGAGATATTATTATAAAAGATTGCATAATACCCAGCATTAGAACCATCCAATATATATTCTATCGTTCCACTTTCCGGCTCACAAATAAGCCTAGTGTATTCATTATCCGGCCAAACTGAAGTATAAATACATTTTACATCAGACGGATTGGTTCCTCCATGTGTAGCAAATTTTCCCTGACCTGAAAAACGAATGCAAAGAAAGACCAATATCAAAACTATAAAGGCAACCGCCATACTGCTAAAAAATTCCAATTTCTTATTCATTTGGCTTGCTCCATAATTCAAACGTACAAAGCCACGATTCTTTTCTTTCGACTCTAAAGAATCGTGGCTTTTATACCCATTATCTAATGCTTTTATTACGGAATCGTGATGTCGTAGGAAATGGAGAACTGGCCACCGTTTGCCAAAGCATTCAATTTGTTTTCAAGGAAATTATCTGCATTGGAATCACCTCCATCACGGTTTCCATTTTAGATGTTGATAATAGCAAAGCACAAATAGAAAAAATCCACAATATTGTAGCAAGACGGAGAAAAAATGTCACCAAAACGGTGTAAGCGCAAAGCAGGGATTGGTTCTTGATCTCTGTTGTGAGAGTTCACAAACGTCCGGGGTGCTGTTGCCGGAAGGATGCTTTCTTCAATTTTCTTCCAGAATTCTCTGCAAATAGCGGGCTGTTTATGCTTCTTGAGAATCCATCTAGTGAATACCGACACCCTCCATGATCTTTTCTATCCAATTTGTGGAAGAATCATT
>NZ_JBBNIH010000114.1:0-18755 GCF_040094125.1 Faecalibacterium longum | reverse complement strand
GAAAATAGGTTCCGTTACAAGTTTTTCGATATTGTTCAATTTTCAAGGTCCTGTAGCGCCTCAGCCATGCGGCTGACAGCTTATTTATTTTACCACCGAAGCACCAGATTGTCAAGCACTTTTTTGAAGATTTTTTGAAGTTCTTAGGAGAACTAATCGACCTTCGTACTTTTCCTGTCACTTTTTCGGAGGTGTTTGTGCCAGACGTCCGCCTGACAGTAATGTATTTTAGCACAGACCCCCTCAAAAAGCAAGTCCTTTTTTCACTTTTTTTGAATTATTTTGCGGTTCGTCTTTTTGCCCAGTTTTTTCTCTCAGATTTGGCCGCTCTGTCCATCATTCGTCCAACAGCCTGTCCCGCATCACCTTTAATATCTTGCGCTCCCGCCGGGAGATCTGTACCTGCGTGGTATGGAGCAGTTTTGCCGTATCGCTCTGGGTCTTGCCCCCATAAAAGCGAAGCTGGATAATAAGCCTGTCCTCTTCGGGCAGGCTCTTCAATACCTCCGCCAGACCTATCTTATCCGCAAGCTCTTCCTCCGGCGACTCTACCGGAATATCCATCTGACGGTCGCCCTCTTCCCGGTTCTCCGGCGTCAGACTCAACGCAGGCTGCGCTGCCTGGATAGCCAGTGTGATATTCTCCACGCTTTCTCCCAGCTCCTCTGCCAGCTGCGACAGAGTAGGCTCTGCTCCGCAAAGCTTGCTGTGATGCTCCCGGGCCGCATTGATGCGCAGGCTCAGCTCTTTGAGTGACCGGCTCACCTTTACGGTGCCGCCGTCCCGGAACAGCTTTTTGATCTCGCCCAGAATGACCGGCACGGCGTAGGTGGAAAAACAGACGCCACGCGACTCATCAAACCCGTCATACGCTTTTACCAGCCCCATACACCCGGCGCTGTAGAGGTCGTCGTATTCAATGCCTCTCCCCCGGAACCGTCCGGCACAGGAATGCACCAGTCCCAGATTCTGCTCGATGAATGTGCTCCGCCGGGTCTTGTCCGTTACCATTGCGACGCCCTCTTTCTCTTTATTATGTAGAGCGCTCATCCAGACGCTTGGTCAGCACCACCCGCGTCCCCTTTCCGGGCTGAGAGGACACCTTGACCTTATCCATAAAGCTCTGCATCACCGCAAAGCCCAGACCGGAACGCTCTTCCGGGTTGCCGGTGGTGAAGAGAGGCTCCATGGCCTTTTCGACGTCCGGGATGCCGATTCCCTTATCCGTCACCGTTATCTTCACCAGCCGCTCCGGGTAGACGGCGATGCTCAGGGTCACGGGACCGATGGCATCCGGGTAGGCATGGACGATGCAGTTGGTCACTGCCTCGGACACCGCCGTCTTGATGTCGGCCAGCTGCGGCACGGTGGGGTCATACCGAGCCAGAAAGGCCGCCGCTGCGCCCCGGGCAAAGGCCTCGTTGGCACTGAGCGAATCAAATTGGATCTTTGCACTGTTTTCCGCTTTCATTTATACCCCTCCTGATACTTCCCCGCCCGGCTCGGTGCAGGGGATGCTTGCAAGCTGTAAGACCCGCCGGAGCTGTTCCGGCGCGTGCTGGATGCGCAGACTGCCGCCCAGCGTCCGGGCGCAGCGCTGCCGCCCCAATATCAGCCCGATGCCCGACGAATCCATGAATCCCACTCCGCCGAGGTCCATCACCAGAATGCGCGGGCTGCGGGTGAGCAGGGCGTCGTCCAGCTGGATGCGAAGCCCCTGCGCCGCGTCGTGGTCGATCTCGCCGGCCAGATAGGCGTAGAGCACATCATCTGCCGCGCTGAATGTCACTGTCGCCATATCCTCATCTCCTTTTTTCTGGCATAAAGAAAAGACCTGTACACCTTTTCAGTGTACAGGTCTTTCGGGTTATTTTTTAGAGAACGGTGTCGCTCAGCGGTTCTCCAGCAGCTTTTCCGCCTCGAGGGCGATGGCCTCACTGCCGCAGACCAGCAGGCCGCGGCGGCTGTTGGCTTTCGCCTGCTCCACGGCCTCGGCCAGCGTCGGGCAGAACACCGCGTCGAAGTGATACCGTGCCTTTTCGGTCAGGCGCTCTGCCAGCGCCGCTTCCGTTCCCGCCGGGGCGACAAGGAAGACTTTGTCGAAGGGGTTCTCGCCCATGCCGGGCATAGTGCTCTTGTCCTTCTTCTGCTCTTCTGAAGTCAGTCCGGTCTCCAGTGCGGCAAGGAACGACTCCGCGCCTTCCTCCTCAGTCAGGCCGATAACGGCGCTCATATGGCGTACTTTCGCCATATTGAGGACGCGCAGAAGGGCTGCAGCCTGCTGCGGAGTACGGCAGGCGTCGAGGATGATGAGGGGCTTCTGGGACAGAACGCGGATGCTGCTGCGGTTCTCCACAGCGGCAAGGCCCGCCAGAATGGCCTCATCAGGAATCTCAAAGCCCTTGCGCCAGAGGGCCAGCGCCAGCTCGACCGCGACGGCGGCATTGCCCGCCGCATGACGGCCCAGGAAGGCCAGCGGGGCGGTGTATCCGCCGTAGTCCACCTTGCTGGTGAACTTTTCCGCCTCGAGGAAGGTGATGTCCTCGGCGTCGGGGACGACGAGCTCACACTCGGCCTTGGCCGCCGCCACCACCAGCTCACTCAGAACAGCCTTCGGCTGCTCCGGCGCGGTGACACAGACGGCGTCTTTCCGCATAACGCCTGCGGCCAGTGCGGCCAGACGCTCCACTGAGCGGCTCACACCGTCCGGGCCGATGGCCGTGACGGCGCAGACCGGCATCTGGGGCAGGGCCGATGCCAGACCGGCATCCGGCAGCTCCACCACAGCCAGCTTGCAGCCCGCCGCACCGAAGCAGCGGGCCGCAGCCGCCAGCTCTGCCGCCTCACGGGGCAGAGGCTTTGCGGCATTGAGAGCCTCGGCAGCCTGACAAAGCAGCACCGGGTCCACCGACACGCCGCCGATGGCGATGCGGGCGGACAGCGGCTCACAGCCGGCGCGGTAGAAGCCGACGTGGAACGCCGCCTCCCGCAGGATAGCCGCCAGCAGACCGGCAGCAGCGGTCTTGCCCGCCGTGCCGGCCACACCGACGAACTGCACCTTCTGGACATCCGCCGTCAGGGCAGCGCGCAGCTCCTCCGCCGGGGCAAAGCCCTCGGGCAGAGAAGAGAAATATTCGTTTGCCTGTTCGATGGTCATTGCGTCAATCCTCGTTTCGATGTTTGTAGAGCAGCCAGCACATCCTGCACAGGGCCAGACAGATTAACCCCACCAGAATACCGGCCATCGCGCCTGAAAAATCCAGCCAGACGTCGGTGAGCTGGCTGCTCCGGCCATCGCTGAACATCTGGATGGTCTCGTCCGTCAGAGCCGTGAGCAGACCGCCCAGGATCGGCCACGAGATGTGAACGAAAAAGTGCCGGGTATAGACCCGCAGGCAGAGAGTGAGCAGGAAGCCTTCCAGCGCATACTCGCAGAAATGTGCCAGCTTGCGCACGATGTGGTCTGTCAGATGGTTCGCCACGCCGGGCATTCCCAGACGGGTGAACACCTTTTTCATCAGGAGCAATACTCGTCCGCTTGCCGATTCCGAGACGTCACCGATCTGCATGGAGTTGGAAAAGATGAAGACGATGCAGGCAATGAGCGCAAAGGTAAAGATGACTCGTGCCGCAATGAGCCAGGGAGAAGTTTTTTGCATATCAGGACCCGTTTTCCGCATCAGCCCAGGGCCTTGATGCTCTGCTCAATGTTGGCAAGTTTATCCTGGCTCTTGGCGTGCTTATTGCGGATGTCCTCCACCAGAGCGGCGGGAGCGCGCTCGACGAACTTGGGGTTGTTGAGCTGGTTCTCGAACATGGCCAGTTCCTTCTCGGCCTTGGCCTTTTCCTTGTTCAGACGGGCCAGCTCCTTGTCGCGGTCGATGAGCTCCATCATGGGGATAAAGCCGCGGGCGGCGTGGGTGGACACCTGCACCATGCCGTCGGTGCTGCCCTCATACTTTTCGGTGAAGGTCACATCGGTGGCGAAGGCGAACTTTGCCAGATAGACCTCGGCGCTCTGGAAGGGAGCCGGGTCAGCCGTCTCGATGATCATGCTGGTCTTCTTGGCGGGGTGGACGTTCATCTCGGTGCGCATGGTACGCACAGCCTTGATGTAGTCCATCACCTTCTCGAAAGCTTCCTCTTCGTCGGCCCAGTTGTGAGCTTCATCGAAGGTGGGCCAGCTCTGGGTCATGATGGTCTCGGCAGAGCCGGGCAGAGCCTGATACAGCTCCTCGGTGATGAAGGGCATGAAGGGGTGCAGCAACTTGAGGGCCTTGTCCAGCACATACACCAGCACGCGGCGGGCCGTGTCGGCCTGCTCGGCGTCGCCGGAGTTCAGGCGGGGCTTTGCGATTTCGATGAACCAGTCGCAGTAGACGTCCCAGATGAAGCTGTTGATCTTGGCAGCGGCCAGACCCATCTCGTAGTGGTCGAGGTTGTCGCTCATGGCGCCGGCCACCTGATTCAGCTTGGTCAGCACCCACTTATCGCTCATGTCCAGCTTCTCCTCGCTGGGCAGGCCGGGCTGGAAGTCCTCGGGCAGGTTCATCAGCACGAAGCGGGTAGCGTTCCACAGCTTGTTTGCAAAGTTGCGGGCAGCCTCCACCTTCTTCTCGCTGTAGCGCATGTCGTTGCCCGGGGTAGAGCCGTCCACGAGCATGAAGCGCAGGGCGTCAGCGCCGTACTGGGCGATGACTTCCAGCGGGTCGATGCCGTTGCCGAGGCTCTTGGACATCTTGCGGCCCTGGCTGTCGCGGACGATGCCGTGGATGCAGACGGTGTCGAAGGGAGCCTTGCCGGTGTAAGCCAGACCGGAGAAGATCATGCGGCTGACCCAGAAGCCGATGATGTCGTAGCCGGTGACGAGGGTGTTGGTGGGATAGAAATACTTGAGGTCTTCGCTCTCCTCATTGGGCCAGCCCAGAGTGCTGAAGGGCCACAGAGCAGAAGAGAACCAGGTGTCGAGGGTATCGGGGTCCTGGGTGAGCCTGGTGCCGCCGCACTTGGGGCAGGTGCAGGGTGCGCTCTTGGCGACCACAGTCTCGCCGCAGTCGTCGCAGTACCAGGCCGGGATCTGGTGGCCCCACCACAGCTGGCGGCTGATGCACCAGTCGCGGGTGTTCTTCATCCAGTTCATATAGTTCTTGGTGAAGCGCTCCGGCACGAACTTGATGTCGCCCTTCTCCACGCTCTCGATGGCGGGCTTGGCCAGAGGCTCCATCTTGACGAACCACTGCTTGGACACCATGGGCTCGATGGTGGAGTGGCAGCGGTAGCAGGTGCCGACTTCGTGCTTCAGAGGCTCGATCTCCTTCAGGAAGCCGCCCTCCTTCAGGTCAGCGAGGATAGCCTTGCGGGCCTCGAGGGTGGTCATGCCGGCATACTTGCCGCAGTCCAGCACATGAGGCTCGTTGACGGTGTTCTTGCCTGCAGCAAACAGAGCGTCGGCAGCAGCCTTGTCGGCGGCGCCGGTCATGCGACCGTCGTAGGTGAAGACGCGGACGATGGGCAGGTCATGGCGCAGACCGACCTCAAAGTCGTTGGGGTCGTGGGCCGGGGTGATCTTCACGACACCGGTACCCTTGGTCATGTCGGCGTGCTCGTCGCAGACGATGGGGATCTCCTTGTTCAGCAGGGGCAGGATGACATGGCAGCCGTGCAGATGAGCATAGCGGGGGTCATCGCCGTTGATGGCAACAGCGGTATCGCCCAGCATGGTCTCGGGACGGGTGGTAGCCAGTTCCAGCATCTCGCCGGTCTCCTTGACCGGGTAGAGCAGGTGCCAGAAGCTGCCGTCCTTTTCCTCATACTCCACCTCGGCGTCGGAAATGGAGGTGTTGCAGTGGGGGCACCAGTTGACCATGCGGTTGCCGCGGTAGATGAGGCCCTTGTCGTACAGGCGGACAAAGACTTCCTTGACGGCCTCAGAGCAGCCCTCGTCCATGGTAAAGCGCTCACGCTCCCAGTCGCAGCTGCTGCCCAGCTTCTTGAGCTGGCTGACGATGCGGTTGCCGTACTTGGTCTTCCAGGCCCAGGCGCGCTCCAGGAAGCCGTCGCGGCCCACCATTTCCTTGGTCAGGCCCTCAGCACGCATGGCCTCCACGACCTTGGCCTCCGTAGCGATGGAAGCGTGGTCCGTGCCAGGCACCCACAGGGCGGCATAGCCCTGCATCCGCTTGGTGCGGATGAGGATGTCCTGCATGGTGTTATCCACGGCGTGGCCCATGTGGAGCTGGCCGGTGACGTTCGGAGGGGGCATCACGATGGTGTAGGGCTTCTTGTCGGGGTCGGCCTTGGTGTGGAAGTAGCCGCCATCCAGCCAGAACTGGTAGATGCGGTCTTCCACCTGGCTCGGATCATACTGTTTTGCGAGTTCTTTCATAGTATCCTCCCAGATGAATAATTGGAGTGGGACGAAAAAAGCCGCCCCACGGAGCGTTCCATGGGACGGCTGTAATATAACCGCGGTACCACCCAAATTGCACACGGCTTTCTGCCGTATGCCCCTTGATGCCCCGATAACGTGGGGCAGACCCGGAGGCGACTACTCCTGTTTCCCCGCCTCTGCTCAAAAGCGACAGCACGCCGCACCGCCATACCGGGTTTTCAGCAGCCCCCGGCTCTCTGGATGGCGAAAACGACGCACACTCTTTTTCCTTGCATTTATAAAAAGAATATAGCGTTTTTTGTGCGTTTTGTCAATCTCTTTTTGTCCGGAACAAAATTTTCACAGCTGCCGTTCAGCGTACGGGCCGCGCTCAGACCGCCGTTCTTCTGCCGGATGGGCCGGACGTGGCTGTCCCGCCCTGCCATTCAGCTTTCCCTCCTTTTCATGATAGCCGTGACACGGCCCTTGAGCTGATTGAACTCCGGCGCGTTCCGGTGGAGCACCACCATGACAGCCCCGAACAGCAGCGTATACAGCACACCGTCCAGCAGAAACCAGCCGATGTTCTTCGCCGGGCAGAAGCACACCCATCCGTAGGACACAGCGGCCAGCGCCGCGACGACAGCAACGCGTTCGGCGTAGCGGACAAAGTAGTCTTTCAGCTTGCCCTGCCAGTCTTCCCGAATGCCGTAGCGCATCAGGATGTAAGGCTCCATCCAGAGGCAGGTCGTCACGGTGCTGATGACCGTTCCGCCCAGAATGCCTGCCACGCCGAACTTCTGCACCAGCAGCAGCGACGCTGCCAGATTGATGGCCGATTCGAACAGCGGCTTATACCGGTCGTACCAGAACAGGCCCTTGGCTTCACGGAAGAGCAGGTTGACCTTCCGCTGACCCGAAACATAAAATTCCGTCACGAGGACGGCGACTGTCGCCGTGGAGAAGCAGTATTCCGCGCCGAAGCAGAGGGTGATAAAAGCGTTGAACAGCGCGAACAATCCCACCGTCCAGTAAGCGTAAATGACGAAGAAGAGCAGATCCAGTTCCCGGTAGATGCTGTACACCCGTGTCTCATCTTCAATGGCCCCCAGATTGCCCAGACTTCCGGTAAAGGCATTCGAGAATTTATCCATCAGGTTGTTGATGCCGGACAGAACGAGCTTGTAGTTGGAGTAGATGCCCACTGACAACAAACCCACGAAGCTGGACATCAGCAGGCTGTCCGTGTTCCGGACGATGACCGTTCCCAGCTTGTGGAAGCTCATGGCACCGACGTTCCGCAGGATGCCGTGAAATTTTTCTTTTTCCGGCAGCTCCCTGCACTCTTTCAGGTAGGGAAATTCCTTATCCACCTTGACCGATACGATGATGTTCGGGATGAACTGCATCACAAACTGCACCGCCAGATAAAGGATAAAGTTTCCGGTCAGCACGATGAGGACGATTTGGAACAGAGTCTTGACCGCGTCGCAGAGCTGCGCCCAGAGGTTGCGGACATAGGCTTTCTGGTAGGCCAGATAGATGGAGTTTTTATAGCTCAGCAGATAGGAGCAGACCGAGTTTGCCACATACATCAGATAGATGAGCCGCAGATGCTCGATGCCGCTGCTGTCCTTGATGAAAAAGCCCAGAAACGGCATCAGTGCAAGGCCCACGAGCAGCACCACGACCGCCACGATACGGTAGAGGAGCCGGTAAAGATTCATCAGCTGCGCCAGCCGATGCTCATCATTCTTCGCAGCCGGCTCATACAGGCTGTATATCATCGCCGTGCCGACGCCAAGCTCTGCAAGGTTCAGGATGCCCAGCACATCGGTGAACAGTCCGTTGACACCCAGATATGCCGCCGACAGATAGTGGATGAACACCATCCGGCTGATGAACAGCAGCACCTGATTCATGAGCTGTCCACCCACATTGACGACCATATTGATAAGGGTATACCGTGTCCGCATTTTTCTTATGTCCCTTCCTTTTCGAGTGTGGCCCGCTGCATTCGCTGCAACAGGGTCCACAGGGACCCTGTTCGTTATTCTTTATTATAATATTATCTCATTGCGGCGCTTTCAACGATTTATCTGTATTTCAGCCTTCCGCGTCCAGAAGCTCCGTTTTCAGCCGGGCAATGAGCCGCTCCATCAGGGCCACACGGTTGAAGGGGGTCATGAGATAGAAGCCGTCGGCGTAGGGCAGAGCCTCCCGGGCCATCTGCATCGACACCTCAAGGCCCAGCGCCTCGCCCTGCTCCCGGTCGAGGCCCGCGAAGCGCTGGATGATGTCCTCCTCCACATGGATGCCGTTGATCTCGTTTTCCATAAAGATTGCGTTCCGCTGGCTGACCACGGGCATGATGCCGGCCAGAATTTTAGCCCGTTCGCCCAGTGTCTGCCGGGCCTTGCGGAGATTTTCCACCGCCTGTGCCGACAGCACCGGCTGGGTCAAAAAGCCCGACATCCCGTTTTCCAGCTTTTCCACAGCCCGGCGCAGCTCCACCTCAAAGTTCCGGGCGTTGAGATTCAGCGCACCAAAGACGGTCATGGCCGAGGGCATCTCCCGGCCCTCCCCGGCCAGCGAGACGATGTACTGGGCCAGTTTGCGGGAGTTGAACTGGTAGACATTCTTCACCTCGTCCCGCTCTGCGGTGGGGATGGGGTCGCCGGTGATGGCCAGCACCTCCCGCACGCCCTCGGCGTAAAGGCCCAGCAGAAGGGCCTTGGTGGCGTTGAGGTTGCGGTCACGGCAAGTCATGTGGGGCAGAGCACACATTCCCAGTTCCCGGTGTATCCGGCAGGCCACGAGGGAGGAATCCATCCGGGCCTGCGCGATGGGGCAGTCGGCGATGGTCAGCAGGTCAGCGCCTGCGGCCTGCAGCCGCCGTGCGCCGTCTAGATAGCCGCTCAGGTCGGCCACCCGGGGCGAATCCAGTTCAATGGCGATGACCTTCTCACCTGCGTTCAGTTTCCGCAGGAAAGTGTCGTCTTTTTCCACCGCCGGTGCAGTCCCGGTGGAAAGTTTCGCTGCCGGAGCGGCTTCGGTCTGCTGGGGCAGGGCATCCAGCTCTGCACGCAGGGCCGCGATGTGGGCGGGCGTCGTGCCGCAGCAGCCGCCCAAAATACGGACGCCCGCAGCGGCGATCTGCCCCATCTCCCGGGCAAAATACGCGGGCTTGCCCTGATACAGCACCCTCGCCCGGGTGACCACCGGATAGCCCGCGTTGGGCATCACCGACAGAGGCAGCAGCGTCTCACCAAGGCTCTGCACCAGTTTCTTCATCGCGCCGGGGGCCGAGACGCAGTTCAGGCCCACGGCGTCCACCACGCCGCTCTGCTCCATCCGGCGCAGCAGGTCGCGGAACAGCAGACCCTCGCGGGTGTAGCCGTCCGGCAGCACCGCGAAGGACACCATGACAAAGGCGTCCGGCACGGCCACACGCAGTGCCTTTACCGCCTCCACAATGCCCACATCGGAGCTGAGCGTCTCGAACAGAAAGTTCTTTGCACCCAGTGCGGCGAACTGCTGCGCCACAAGGCCGTAGGCGCTGCTGGCCGGGGCAGCTTCAGTGTCCGGGGCAGGGCCGAGGTCAGCGAAAACGGCGGCGTCCTTCTCGGCAGCAGCGTCACAGGCCAGCTTCCAGCCCGCCTCGGCCAGCTCTTCCCAGCCCGGCATCTGGGCCGCCGCCATCCGGGGCAGACCGAAGGTGTTGGTCTTGATGGCCTGCGCACCTGCGGCCAGATATTCCGCATGGACTTTCTTCACGCCCTCGGGGTCGGTGAGGTTGGCCATTTCGCAGTCCGCGCCCGGTGCCGCTTTATAATAGGTACCCATGCCGCCGTCGAACAAAAGCGGCTTGCGGGCAAGATACTCTCGGATGTCCGTCATAGAAAGGTTCTCCTTTTTTATTTTCCTTGATTTTATAAAGAAATTCAGGTATAATTTTTGTATGAAAGTGAGGTGCTTTTGGATGCCCAAGATTCGTTCCAGCGCAGACCTGCGCAACAACTACAATGAGATCTCCACCTTCTGCCACGACTACGCCGAGCCGGTGTTCATCACCAAAAACGGCAAAGGTGACCTTGCCGTGATGAGCATCGAGACCTACGAGGCCCTGACCGCCCGGTTCGATTTGTATGCGAAATTGCAGGAAGGTCTGGATGACGTGGCGGCGGGAAGGACGCGCCCGCTGGATGAGTTCATGCAGGAACTGCAAAACAGAAGGAGTCTTCGATGAACTACTTTATCGATGTTGCCGCTTCTGCTCAGCGTGACCTTGCAGATGCCTTCGACTATATCGACCTGACCTTGAAAAATCCCTCTGCTGCCGACAAGTTGGTTGCCATCGCATGGAAGAAATTCCGTTCTCTCGACACCTTCCCACAGCGTTTTTCACTTGTGAATGACCCATTTCTTTCCTCTTTGGGAATCCGGCTCATTCCAGTTCAAAACTATCTTGCATTTTATAAAGTCGACTCTTCCACCCAGACCGTCCACATCCTCCGCTTCCTGTATGGTCATAGCGACTGGCAGGCTATCCTGCGGGCGGATGTTCTTTCAACCTGAGCATTCTCCCCGGCCCTTTGCCGGGGAGAATTTTTATGCAGTCATCTTCAGTTTAATGAAGTTTGCGCACTTGTCAAGCATTTTTGCCCCGAAGCAGCCCATTTTGCTTGCGCCGAAGCCGGTTTTGTGCTATTCTATGCATATTTACAATGGTTGGGAGGAATGTATCATGCGCCACGCCGGCACACAGGAAATCGAAACGCCGCGGCTGCTTCTACGCCGCCTTATGCCGTCGGATGCCCCGATGATGTACTCGAACTGGGCCAACGACCCGGAAGTCACCCGCTGGCTGCGCTGGACGCCGCACAAGGATGTGGCCGAGACGCAGGAGCTTCTGAGCGCATGGGCGCTGCTCTATCCCAACGAGGACTACTACCAGTGGGCCATCGTGGAAAAGGCCACCGGGCAGGTGTTCGGTTCCATCAGCATCTACAACAGCCTGCTGGGAGAACCGGCACAGCGAAATGAATGGCCGGGATTCGACCTCTCCGAGGGCATCTGGGAGCCGGGCTACTGCATTGGCAGAGCATGGTGGGGCAAAGGCTGCACCACCGAAGCTCTGAAAGCTCTGGTAGAATACTGGTTCAAGAATACAGACAGTAATTGGCTTGCCTGCTCCCACGCCGTGGAGAACCCCGCCAGCGGCAAAGTCATGATGAAAGCAGGCTTTGTTTACGACCACGAGGCCGTCTACCACAAATTCGACGGTACAGCGATACCCTGCAAGTGCTATGCCCTGACGCGAGAACACTACGAATCGCTATATTCTCCAAACAAATGACAGAAAGGAATCATTTTGAGCGAACTTTACGATATTTTAGTCGAAACTCCCCCGACGAAGGTCATCCTTCTCGCCCTCGACCAGGGCCTGTGGGACTGCGAGCGCAGCCTTGCCGAGCTGGCTGCGCTGTGTGAGGCCAACCACATGGAGGCCGTGGCCGAAGTCACCCAGAAGCGCCAGACCCCTGAGACCGGCATCGTGCTGGGCAGCGGCAAGCTGGAAGAAGCCGCTGCGGCCGCAGCAGAGCTGGGGGCCGAGTGCGCCGTCTTCGACGGTGAGCTGACCGGCAGCCAGATCCGCAACATCTCCACGGCCCTCGGCGGCCTCGAGGTCATCGACCGCACCATGCTCATCCTCGAGATCTTCCGCAGCCGTGCCGTGACCAACGAAGGCAAGCTGCAGACCGAGCTGGCGCTCCTGCGCTACCGTCTGCCCCGCCTGCAGGGCATGGGCGAAAGCCTGAGCCGTCAGGGCGGCGGCGGTGGCGGTGGCGGCGGCGCCCGCCGTGGTGCCGGTGAAACGAAGCTCGAGCTTGACCGCCGCCACGTCCACGCCCGCATCGACGCACTGGCTGAGAAACTGGCCGAGATGGAAAAGCGCCGGGGCGAGAGCCGGAAAGCCCGCGCCAAGACCGGAATGCCGGTGGTCAGCCTCGTGGGCTACACCAACGTGGGCAAATCCAGCCTGATGAACGCCCTCTGCGGCCCCAGCGTCGCCGAGGCCGATATGCTCTTTGCCACCCTCGACCCCACCAGCCGGAAGCTCGTCCTGCCCAGCGGCATGGCCGTGCTGTTGGTGGACACCGTTGGCTTCGTCTCCCGTCTGCCCCACAATCTGGTGGAAGCATTCAAGTCCACGCTGGAAGAGGCCGCATGGTCGGACGTCATCGTCCGGGTGGCCGACGCCGGCGATGAGCAGCGGGAGGAGCAGCTGGCCGTCACCGACGAAGTGTTGGACGGCCTCGACTGCGCCGACATTCCCCGCCTGACCGTCTACAACAAGTGCGACAAGCCCGGCGCGCTGAGCTTCGACCCCGACATCCTGCTCACCAGCGCCAAGACCGGCTACGGCCTCGACAAGCTGCTGGCCAAGCTGGACGAGACCCTCAGCGACCGCGTCCACACCATCCGCGTTCTCCTGCCCTACGATAAGCTGGACCTCGCCGCCCCCATGCGGGAGCGCGGCAGCGTCCAGCTCGAGGAGTACCGTGAAGACGGCCTTTATCTCGAAGGCATCGTCAAGACCGAAGACCTCCACTGCTTCGAGGGCTATCTGGTCTGAGGACCCGCATACGAAAAGAACCGGACTCCGCGGAGTCCGGTTCTTTTGCCTTTCAAGGCATCAGCCTGCGGCAGGAGGCGCTTCCTCTGCGCCCATCAGCTGGTCGTACCGGCCGGTGAACACCCGTTCCGGCAGGGCCGCCGTCAGGGCGAGGGCGGCGGTGAACCGCTCCTCATCGGTCAGCGCTTCCTCCACCGGTGGGAAGTGCGCGAGCACTTCGTCCAGTTGCTTTTTGACCTCCCGGGCCACGAAGATGCCCCGGTCGGTGAGGTAGATCTTGCCGTAATACTCCTTGACGATCATCCCCCGCTCCATCAGCAGGTTCATCACCCGCACCACCGAGGGTTTGGTCACGCCCAGCTTCTCGGCGATGCTGCGGGAGCTGATGTCAAGATGGGTCTGCGAGACCTCATAGATCGCGAGCAGGTACCGCAGGTGTGCTGGCGTCAGTTCCATCTCGTATCACTCTCTTTTCGTTATATCACACGAACTTTTGGTTTATAAAAGGGGCGCGGGCCAAAGCCTTGACCCGCGCCCCCTTCTCCTACGCGATCGCTCAGTGGCAGCCACCGCCGCAGCTGCTGCAGTTTCCACTGCAACCGCTGTCACAGCCGCCGCTGCATCCACTGCAGCCGCCATGCTTATGAGAGTGCCAGGTGATCCAGCCTACACCGCCAAACACGATGGCTCCGACGATGATCGTCGGCAGATTGAAATTAGCAGCCAGGAACTCCATCATAACAATGCACTCCTTTCAGCGCGTTTTGAGAAGTTTTTTACTTGATCTTGGAAACGTCGATCTTGACCTCGTTGTCGTTCACATACTTGTTGGGACGGACCATCAGGTAGATGAAGGCCACCAGGATGACAGCAGCCACGATGGTGAAGAAGTTGAAGCTCAGCTCGCCGGTGATGATGCCGCCCAGCTGGTACACGACCAGAGCGGAGCAGTAGGCCAGTGCGCACATATAGCCGATGGCGAATGCCGTCCACTTGCCGTTGTTCATCTCACGCTTGATAGCGCCCATAGCAGCGAAGCAGGGAGCGCACAGCAGGTTGAAGATCATGAATGCGTAAGCGCTCAGAGCGGTGTAATCTGCCGCAACGAGGTTCCAGATCTCGTCGCCGTTCTCAGACAGCTCCTCGCCGCCGAAGTGGTACAGGACGCCGAAGGTGCCAACGACGTTCTCCTTTGCGATCAGGCCGGAGACAGAAGCGACGGTAGCCTTCCAGTTGCCGAAGCCCAGAGGAGCGAAGATCCAAGCGACTTTGGTTGCGATAGCAGCCAGCACGGAGTTGTCCTGATCCTCCACCATGCCGAAGGCGCCGTTCTCGAAGCCGAAGCCCTGCAGGAACCACAGGACGACGGTAGCAGCCAGAATGACGGAACCAGCACGCTTGATGAAGGACCAGCCGCGCTCCCAGGTAGCACGGAAGACGTTGCCCCAGGCGGGGATGTGGTATGCGGGCAGCTCCATAACGAAGGGAGCGGGGTCACCCGCAAAGGCCTTGGTCTTCTTCAGGATGATGCCGGAGCAGATGATGGCAGCCATGCCGATGAAGTAAGCAGAGACAGCCACCAGAGAAGAACCGCCGAACATCGCACCTGCGATCAGGCCGATGATGGGCATCTTTGCGCCGCAGGGGATGAAGCAGGTGGTCATGATGGTCATGCGGCGGTCACGCTCGTTCTCAATGGTACGGGAAGCCATGACGCCCGGGACGCCGCAGCCCGTGCCGACCAGCACGGGGATAAAGCTCTTACCGGACAGGCCGAACTTACGGAAGATACGGTCCATGATGAAGGCAACACGGGACATATAGCCGATGTCCTCCAGGATGGACAGCAGGAAGAACAGGACCAGCATCTGGGGAACGAAGCCCAGGACCGCGCCGACACCGGCGACGATACCGTCCATGATCAGGCCGTACAGCCAGCCTGCCACGCCGATGCTCTCGAGGAAGCCGCCCAGAGCATCAGGAACGATCTCACCGAACAGGACGTCGTTGGTCCAGTCGGTCGCAAACGTGCCGATGGCCCAGCCGCCGTCGGCGATGGAAGTACCCATAGACAGGGAGTACATCAGGTACATGATGACTGCGAAGATGGGCAGAGCCAGCACACGGTTGGTGACGATCTGGTCGACCTTATCGGAAACGGTCAGGTGCTCGACGCGGGCCTTCTTCTTGACAGCCTTATCGACGACGCCGTTGATGTATGCGTAACGCTGGTTGGTGATGATGCTCTCGGCGTCATCGTCCATCTCAGCCTCGCAGTCCTTGATGTGCTGGTCGATGTGAGCGATCAGGTCGGAGGAGAGCTTCAGCTCATCCATGACCTTGTCGTCGCGCTCGAACAGCTTGACAGCGTACCAGCGCAGGAAGCGGTCATCGACTTTGCCCTGGATGGACTCCTCGATGTGAGCGATGGCGTGCTCAACGCTGCCGGTGAAGACGTGGGGCAGCTCGCCGCCCTTGCCAGCCTTTGCAGCAGCCATAGCAGCCTTTGCAGCAGCCTCGGTGCCTTCGCCCTTCAGTGCGCTGATCTCAACAGCCTGACAGCCCAGCTCGGCGCTCAGCTTCTTCAGGTCGATCTTATCGCCGTTCTTGCGGACGAGGTCGATCATGTTGACAGCCATGACCACGGGGATGCCCAGCTCGATGAGCTGAGTGGTCAGGTACAGGTTGCGCTCGATGTTGGTGCCATCAATGATGTTCAGGATGGCATCGGGCTTCTCCTTGACCAGATAAGTACGGGAGACGACTTCTTCCAGAGTGTACGGAGACAGGGAGTAGATACCGGGCAGGTCCTGGATGATGACATCCTTCTCGCCCTTCAGCTTGCCTTCCTTCTTCTCGACGGTAACGCCGGGCCAGTTGCCGACGTACTGATTAGAGCCGGTCAGATTGTTGAACAGGGTAGTCTTACCACAGTTCGGGTTGCCGGCCAGTGCAATTTTAATGCTCATTGCAACTCCTTTCCTCTCGTTACGATCAAACGACTTCGATCATTTCGGCGTCGGCCTTGCGCACGCTCAGTTCGTAGTTGCGCACGGTCAGCTCCATCGGGTCGCCCAGAGGGGCGACCTTGCGGACGTAGATCTCCACACCCTTGGTGATGCCCATGTCCATGATGCGGCGTTTGACCGGGCCTTCGCCGTGCAGGCGCGCCACGGTGGCAGTCTCGCCGACCTTAACGTCTTTCAGAGTCTTCATAAAAAATCCTCCTCTACTTGTCTTTCTATTCAGAGACTATCCAGTTTCGGAGCGTCTCCCAAACAGCGTTTTGCCGCTGCTCAGCCAACCATAATGCGGTTTGCCATCGTCTTGTCGAGGGCCAGACGGCTCTCCTTGACCTGAACGATGAGGTTGCCTGCGATCTCATTGACGACAGTCACCTGACTACCCACCACGAAACCAAGCTCTGCCAGATGCAGACGCACTTCATCCTTGCCGGTGATCTTCTGGATGGTGACGGTATCGCCTGCTTTTGCCATAGTCAAAGGCATCATAATTGTTCCACTCCCATTCGTGCTCCCCATTCTGCGGGGAGCTTTTCGGTTCGCTTTTTTTCGTCCTCGGGGATGGTCGCACCAGCCAGACGCCGCAACGCGCTCGCTCATGCCCGCGTCCCCCTCCGAAAAGCTACGGCAGTTAGTCAGTCGCAACTATCAGCATGGATAGTTTATACTTACTAACCCGCATTGTCAACCATTTTCCGGCTCAAAAAAGTTAGTTTGTATGAACAAACAAATTTTCTTCCCTTATTTCAAGAAGATTTTTACAGTTTCTATATGCTAACTTTGTTTGCACATATTTACGATTTTTCTCTTTTACACTCCCCGCAAATGACACAGCCGCCCGGTGCAGGGGGTATTCTGCAACGAGCGGCCGCGTGTCAAAAGGAGGATTCTTCCCGCCAGTGCGTGGTTTCGCTCTGGCGGGCGCCAGGATAAAAAGAGAGTATTTGGAAGAGAATGTCAAAATTCAGGGGCGTCAGGCTGCGACAGCCAGACGCTGGATGGACGTTCCGCTGCGGAACAGACGGAGATATACTGCCGTACACTTGTTCAGCTGAGCAAAATGCCGCTGGGCGGCATTGGGGTCACCATAGGCTTTCCAGCAGCCGCAGCAGGTGAAGTTGCGGCCCGCATTTTCGATAAAGCCCACCACATCGTGGAGCGGATAGCCCAGAAATACGCCGATTTCATGGGGAAAATCGGCCTCGCAGCAGAGCCGGCGGGACAGCTGCTGCAAAAGCGGCGCGTAGTCGTCCGACTGCTCAGGCAGAGTGTAGCCTTCCTTGCACAGGAAATCCCGCACCTGCGGCTGGGCCAGCACAGCGCGGAGCTTGCTCTCGCGGTAGACGTACACCAGATACCGGTGGGTCTGCACACAGCCCTTGAGGACGCGGACGCAGAGGCCCTTTTCGCCCAGCTGTTCGTTCCAGCTGCGGACGCGGCGGGCAAGGTCGGCGCAGTCGCTCGTCTCGTAGCGGAAAAGTCCCGCAGGCTTTAAGCTGGCCAGCACCGGGGCGCACTGTTCGATCATGACTGTCTCAAAGTTGCGTTCCATGTCTTCGGCCTCCCTGCCCGTTTTCCACTATTGTCTCCTGCCGTGTGGTGCTTATGCAGGAGATACGGTTAGAAAAAGCTAACCAAAATTTCAAAAAGAATGCGGCAGCCTGCTCATCTCGAGCTTCTTCCGCTTCCGGGTTAGTCATTTCTAACGTGGCATTATCTTACCATAGGTCCAGCTCTGTGTCAACACCTTTTTTGTAAAAATATTTGCTCCATTTTCTCCGCCGTGCTATACTGAGCCAAAGCTGATATAGCAATTCAACTTTTTAATGCAACAGCAACAGCGTTGAATTGCATATCGCAGCTATGCTGTTTGGACGTTGCACTAATTTCTTGACTTGCGATATAAAGGAATGGTATCCCCATGCATCTTATCTCACCCGAAGAGCTGACCTCGACCATCGCCGACCGTCTGGCCCGACAGTCTGCCGTCCTCATCGCACTGGATGGCCGCTGCGGCAGCGGCAAAACGACGCTGGCCGCACAGCTGACAGAGCGTTTTCCTCAAAGCATCACCGTCCACACCGATGACTTCTATCTCCCGCCATCCCGGCGTGTCACGGGCTGGGAGAAGATTCCCTGCGCCAACATGGACATCCAGCGCCTGCGGAATGAGGTCGTCGCTCCCGCCCGGGCAGGGCAGGCGTTCTCCTACCAGGCCTACTCCTGCCGCGAAGGTGTCTATCTGCCGCCGCGTCCCCTCGGCTCTGCGCCGCTAGTCATCGTGGAGGGAAGCTACAGCCATCATCCCAGCCTTGCACCCTATTATGATATAAGAATATTCGTCACCTGCTCTCCCGATGAGCAGGCCCGGCGGCTCCGCAGACGGGAGGGGGAGCGGTATTCGAATTTTGTGGAGCGGTGGATCCCGCTGGAAGAGGGGTATTTTGCAAATTACTCCATTGAGGAGAACGCGGAGATGATGGTCGTTACTGATTGACGGCATCGCGCGCCGGTGCGCGGGGTTAGAGCGCTTTTACGCTGGGCTAAGTTCTCTTTTGCGCACCAAAAGAGAACCAGAAAAGTGCCCGCTACTTTCGAGGCGCGGGAGGCACGAATCAAGGGCTGCTCGCCCTTGATAATCCCACAGAGGTGGGCTCCAACTCAAAATGCTGGAGATTCACGCCATTCGGCGTGAAGATCTCTTAACCGCATTTTGAGCCTC
>NZ_JBBNIH010000113.1:0-40658 GCF_040094125.1 Faecalibacterium longum | reverse complement strand
GAGGTGGGCTCCAACTCAAAATGCTGGAGATTCACGCCATTCGGCGTGAAGATCTCTTAACCGCATTTTGAGCCTCCACCGTTTTACGGCTTTGCCGAAGATTTCAGGCTTTAGCAGAACTTTACCGCCAGCAGAGAGGTAACACCAGCTGCGGAGCAGCAAATCGGAGAAGTGAGAAAAATGCGTTTAGCGAAGCGGCTAGCTTTTTTCCACTTCGACTTCCCCTTCGGGGTCTGAAAGGGGCGAGCAGCCCCTTTCTCGTGGATCCAGCGCATCGAAATCGCTGGTGGTTTTCTGGTTCTCTTTTGACACCAAAAGAGAACAATTAGCCTTAATGAAAAAGCGCTCTGCCCTTGTAAAAAGCCTTCAAAAAGGGTATCATAAAGAAAAAAACAAAGGAGCCTTACTTATGCGTGCTTACGAGCGACTGCTGAAATATGCCAAAGTATACACCACCTCGGACCCCGAGTCCGGCACCCATCCTTCTGCCGCACGGGAATTCGACCTCGCCCACCTGCTGGTGGAAGAGATGAAATCCATCGGCATTGAGGACGCCTTTGTGGACGAGCACTGCTACGTCTACGGCAGCATTCCCGCCACCAAGGGCTGCGAGAAGAAGCCCGCGCTGGGCCTCATCGCCCACATGGACACCGCCCCCGACGCTTCCGGCGAGAACGTCAAGCCCATCCTCCACGAGAACTACGACGGCGGCGATGTCACCCTGCCCGGCACCGGCATGGTCATGAAGACCTCCACCTTCCCCTTTCTGAAGGAGCTGAAGGGCGAGACTCTCATCACCACCGACGGCACCACCCTGCTGGGCGCTGACGATAAATCCGGCGTCGCTGAGATCCTGACCGCTGCCGAGACCCTTATCAAAAAGAAGCTGCCCCACGGCAAGCTCTGCATCGCCTTTACCCCCGATGAGGAGATCGGCGAGGGCGCTTCTCTCTTCGACATCCCGGGCTTCGGCGCAGACTTCGCCTACACCGTCGATGGCGGCGACGTGGGCGGCATCGAGTACGAGAACTTCAACGCCGCATCTGCCACTGTCACCATCCACGGCTTCTCCGTCCACCCCGGCAGCGCCAAGGACGCTATGATCAACGCCTCCAACGTGGCAATGGAGTTCCACATGGCCCTGCCCGTCATGGCCCGCCCCGAGACCACCGAGGGCTATCAGGGCTTCTACCACCTGTGCCAGATGTACGGCGACGTCACCGAGGCAAAGCTGGGCTACATCCTCCGCGACCACGACGCCGGCAAGCTGCAGTTCAAGAAGGACAACCTTCTCCACATCGCCTGCTACCTCAACGGCAAGTACGGCCCCGGCACGGTGGAAGTCGAGATCAAGGACAGCTACCGCAATATGCTGGAGAAGATCAAGCCCCACTTCCACCTTGTGGAGACGGCCCGCAAGGCCATCGAGAAGGCCGGCCTGACCCCGGAAGAGATCCCCGTCCGCGGCGGCACCGACGGCGCTGTCCTGAGCTGGAAGGGTCTGCCCTGCCCCAACCTCGGCACCGGCGGTTTCAACTTCCACGGCGTCTGCGAATGCACCACCGTCGAGCGGATGGACAAGGCCACCGAGATCCTGCTGAATATCGTTGAACTTTATTCTAAATAACTTCGCATCGTAAAAAATGGCTCTGGCATCTGCCGGAGCCATTTTTTGCTTCTTAAAACTCGATGCTCTGCGCCGCCTTGGCGATGGCTCCCAGCAGCTCCACCAGCTTGCTCTCGTCCATCCGGCTGCTGTTGTTGGCAAAGGCGTAGAAGCAGCCCTGCACGCAGAACGAGAGCAGGATGCCCCGGTTCAAATCAGCCGCGAAGGTCGGGTCGGCTTCCTCAAAGCGCTGGCGCAGCCCCTTCTCGATGCTGTTGGCGAAGATGCCCTGCCGACTGCCCGAAAAGAGGATGTTCACGGCCCGCTGGTTCTGCATGAAGGCATGGAACAGCTCCCGCGTCAGCGTCTCTGCCTGATGCAGTGCCACGCTGTCGTTGGTGCGGGGTACGCTGGCCAGGATAGACTCGATGAGCTTGTTTTCCAGTGCATTGGCCAGCGCGTAGATGTCCTCATAGTGGGCATAGAACGTCGATTTGTTGATGCAGGCCATCGCACACAAGTCTTTTATCTTGATTTTTTCCAGAGGGTTCTTCTCCCGCAGTTCCATGAAAGCCTGTTCGATGGCGCGGTCGGTACGGGCGATACGGATGTCCACAAAATCCACCTCTTCCGTGTTTTAGTTGATTATCCAACGGTTTTCGTCTTTCGTCGATGGACAAGACCCCGTGGATTTTTTACAATGAAAGCAGTACCCTTATTCTTCTTTTTTATAGAGCAGTCCCTTGGCGTCCAGTGCCGCTTCGATGCGGCGGAACGCCTCCGGCGTGGGGCAGCTCAAGGTGTGCAGATGCACACCGCCGGTCATCCGGCTCAGCAGGCACTCGGGCGTGTCCGCCGCCTGCTGGATAAAATGGTCCACGTCGTACCGGCTGGCGAGGTTGAGGTTGCCGCGCAGCTCACCGTAAAGCGGGTTCTCCACGGCCACATCCACCACGATGCCGCCCTGGTCCACCACGGTATACAGCTCCTCCCGCATCTGGTCTGCAGTGCTGTGGACACAGGCGAGAATGCCCGTGTAGCCCCGCGCCGCCGGGTGGAGCTGATAACCCCGGGGCGTTGCGTCGATCTGCGTCCCCGACGCCCGCAGCAGGGCCACATCACCCACCACGATCTGCCGCGAGACCCCCAGTTCCCCGGCCAGTACACTGGCACTCAGCGGTGCATCGGCCTCCGTCAGCCGCTCTAAGATCACTTTTCTGCGCTGCGCAGCATTCATCTTCCGCACTCCCCCTTTTTATCCTACCAGCCGCAGCAGGGTGGCGTAGTTGGAGGGCAGCTGGACTTTCAGCTTACCCCACTCCACCTGCGTCAGGATGGGCTGACTGCCCACACAGTCGGCCAGCAGGTCTTCGACACCCGAAGCCTCCACCGGCAGCTGGAACTCCATCGAAACCGGGCTGTCACCGTTATTGTACACCGCCACGACAGCCTTGCCGTCCAGCACCCGGGCGTAGGCGTAGCTCTGGGTGGTCAGCGTCAGCTCCTTGAACTCGCCCCAGCTCAACTCGGGACACTCCGCTTTCAGCCTGCCCAGTGCGGCATAGATGCTGGTGACAGGGTTCGTCTTCTCGGCGTCGGTGTAGTCGGCCAGCTCGAGGCAGGGGCGGAGCGGCCAGTCGCTGCCCCACTCTTTTTTGCCCTCGATGCCAAATTCCGAGCCATAATAGATGGACGGAATGCCCCAAAGCGTATATACTAGAAGAGCAATATGCCGGATGTGGTCGCGGTTGCGCAGTTTATTGGGCAGCCGCTCCACATCGTGGTTATCCGAGAAGTTATAGAGCCGGGTATCGTGGCAGAGGCCCTGCAGACGCCGCATGGTATGGGCGATCTCGAAATAGTTGTGGTCGTTGTGGCCGCTCCACAGACCCTTATGCAGTTCGTAGTTGGTGACGGAGTGGAGCATCTCTGGGTTGGCCCAGCGGCTGTAGTCGCCATGGATGACCTCGCCCATCAGCCAGAACTCGGGCTTCACCTCGTTGGCAACGCGGCGCAGGCCCTTCATGAAGTCGAAGTCCAGCACATCGGCAGCGTCCAGACGGATGCCGTCAATATCGAACTTATCCACCCAGAAGCGGATGGTGTCGAAGTGGTAGTTCTGCACCTCGGGGTTGCGCTGGTTCAGCTTGACCAGCAGGTTGAAGCCGCCCCAGTTGCCGTAAGAGAAGCCGTCGTTGTACTCGTTGTTGCCCCAGAAATTCACGTCGCAGAACCAGTCGCGGTAGCGGGCGTTCTCGCGGTGCTCCTTCAGCTCCTGGAACGCGAAGAAATCGCGGCCAACATGGTTGAACACGCCGTCCACGATGACCTTCTGGCCGCGCTCATGGCAGGCGGCGACAAATTCCCTGAACTCCTCGTTGGTGCCGAGACGCCGGTCTACCAGACGGTAGTCGATGGTGTCATAGCCGTGGGAACCGCTCTCGAACAGCGGGCCGATATAGATCGCCGTACAGCCAAGCTTTGCCGCGTGTTCTGCCCACGCATCCAGCTTTTTGAAAGCCCCGGGGACAGGCTGTCCGTCGTTTTCATGCGCGCAGCCGCACAATCCCAGAGGATAGATGTGATAGAATACCGCATTGTCATACCAAGCCATTGTCTGTACCGCTCCTGTTTTCAAAAAGTTACAGCAGAGCACTTTTCCGACAAAAGTGCATCTGTGTCGTATTCAGTATAGCACATTTTCCGACAAAAGTGTGGTAAAAGTGTTGTATATTTCTCATTTTACATATTTCATCGTCCGTGTTCTGTAAAAATTGCGATAAAAGGAGTCTTTCGTATGAATCTTCCCTCCATCCCCAAATCCTTCTTCAACGGCGACTGCTTCGACGCCTACCGCATCCTCGGTGCGCACCCCTGGCAGGGTGACCACGGCGAAGAGGGCTGGCGCTTTGCAGTCTGGGCTCCCGATGCCACTGCCGTGGAGGTCTGCGGCGGCTTTGACGGCTGGGGCGCAGGGATCCCGCTCCAGAAAGCCGACACCGGCGTGTGGAGCGGCTTTGTCTCCGGGCTGTGCGAGGGGGAGCTCTACAAATACCGCATCCACGGAGCCGACGGCAGCGTGGTCATGCGGGCCGACCCCTACGCTTTCGCGTCCGAAGTCCGCCCCGCCAACGCCAGCCGCCTGACCAAACTGGACTTTTCCTTTGACGACAGCGCATGGATGGAGCGGCGGGATAAATGCCGTAATCTGCCCATGAACATCTACGAACTCCATGCCGGCAGCTGGAAGCATAAGCCCAACTCCACCCAGCCCGACGGCTCGGACGGCTGGTACGATTACGAAGAGCTGGCCCGGGAGCTCATCCCCTGGCTGCTGGAACACCACTTCACCCATGTAGAGCTTCTGCCGCTGGCAGAACACCCCTTCGACGGCAGCTGGGGCTACCAGACCACCGGCTACTTCGCCGTCACCAGCCGGTACGGCACCCCGGCCCAGTTTGCCTCCTTTGTCAACGCCTGCCACCGGATGGGCATCGGCGTCATCATGGACTTTGTCCCCGTCCACTTTGCGGCCAACGCCGACGCGCTGGCCAACTTTGACGGCACCCACCTCTACGAGTACGACAGCGATGTGGGCCACAGCGAGTGGGGTACCTGCAACTTCAACTACTACCGCCGGGAGGTGTGCAGCTTCCTGAACAGCGCCGCCGCCCTCTGGATGGAGGTCTACCACTGCGACGGCATCCGGATGGACGCCATCTCCCGCGCCCTCTACTGGCAGGGCGACCCTGCCCGGGGCGTCAACGAGGGCGCCGTCACCTTCCTGCGGAACCTCAACCACGGCCTGAACGATCGCTGGCCCACCGGCGTTTACATGGCCGAAGATTCCACCAACTTCCTCAAAGTCACGGCCCCCACCCGCTACGACGGCATCGGCTTCGACTACAAGTGGGACATGGGCTGGATGCACGATACGCTGGACTACTTCGCCACCCCCTTCGGCCAGCGGCCCGACGCATACGGAAAGATCATTTTCAGTATGCACTATTTCTACAACGAGCTCTACCTGCTGGCGCTGAGCCACGACGAGGTCGTCCACGGCAAAAAGACAGTCATCGACAAGCTCTGGGGCACCTACGAGGAAAAATGCGCCCAGCTGCGCACCCTCTATTTCTATATGTATGCGCACCCGGGCAAAAAGCTCAATTTTATGGGCAACGAGCTGGGGCATTTCCGGGAGTGGGACGAAAAGCGGGAGCTGGACTGGGATCTGCTCAAGTACCCCTTCCACGATGCATTCCAGAAATATTTCGGCGCTCTGAGCCGCCTTTACGCCACCCAGCCTGCCCTCTACGCGGGCGAGTATGACCCCCGCTGCTTCGAGTGGGTGGCCAGCGAGAGCCGGGACGAGGGCGTGTACGCCTGGCTGCGCAAGGGTGCGGGACAGACCATCCTCTGCGTCATGAACACCCAGAACACTGCCCACAAAAAGTTCCCGCTCTACCTGAGCTTCCCCGCCGGGGCCGAAGAACTTCTGAACACTGAGGCCCCCTGCTGGGGCGGCGCGGACAAATCGAAGCCCAAACCCCTCCACACCTCGGACGGCGGCGTCTATGGCCGGGACTACACCCTCACCGTGGACCTGCCCGCCATGGGCAGCCGGATGTTCCGGCTCACCCCCGAAGCGCCCCGCCCCGAGGCTGCACAGGCCAGCGCCCGCCGGGCCGCTGCCGCACGCCGCAAGGCAGCCCGCACCCAGAACGCCAAGGCGGATGCCGCTGCATACAACTCCAAAAAGTAATATTTGTTTCGGAATATCCCGTCTGCTGAAAACGCAGCGGGATATTCTGCGTTCTGGCGCGGTCTGCGGCTGGACAAGCCTTGACGGAGCCGTTATACTGTTAGATGGAAAGTTGTGTTTTGCATTTTCCGGAAGTTAAATGAAAGGAATCATCCTTCTATGCCATCTGCTGCTGTTCGCCGGCTCTCGCCTCTGCAATGGGCGGGGGTCGGTCTGGGCGGCTGTGCGGTGCTGCTGGCTCTTCTGGGGCTGCTTGCACCGGCCAGCGCCTTCTTTTTCCCGCTGCTCAGTCTCTGGGCCAGCGTGGGGCTCTTTGTTCTGGCCCTCTGCGCTCTCCGTGTGGCAGGCGCAGAGCTGGACTTCTTCCACAAAGCCGTCGTCTTCGGCATCTGGGCTGTGGCTGTCGTCTATTTTTACTGGACATTATCGAGCCGGAGCTTTGTATACGTCTGGGATTACGCCAACTACCTGCTCAAGCAGTACGACGCCGAAGCCGCCTTTGCCCAGAGTGCAGGCGCGGGCCTTGCATACATCTTCGGCTCCATGGCCGACGACTACACCAATTTCATCACCCTCTTCACCGAGTTCCCGTTCTGCCTCACGAGCCACACCGGCGACGCCTATTCCTTCAGTCAGGTGTTCTGCATCCTGCCGACCCTGCTGGTGCTGCTGGCGGGCCTCGTCGTCAAGGTCGGGCAGATCCTGAATGTGAAGAACCGGATATACTATTTTCTCTTCGGGATGACGCTCACGGCGGCTTATCCCTTCCTGCGGATGAGCGCGGTGCTGGCCCAGCCGGACTGGTTCGGACTCATCTTCGCGTTTGCGATTCTTCTACTGACGCTGGATCTCCGATTCGACAAACTGGAGCCGGTGCGGTTCGGCCTCATCTTTCTGGCCACTGCCGCCATCATCCTCGCCCGCCGGTGGTTCCTCTACTTTGTGGTGGGCTACTACTTCGCCTACGCGCTGCTGCTCATCGCGGGCTGTGTGCGGTTGGCGAAGGGCGGCGAAAAAAGCGCCGCCCTTGTTCGAATCAAAAACCTCGTCCTCTTCGGCCTTGCGTCCGTCGTGGCGATGGTCATCCTGCTCTGGCCGATGGTGTCCCACATCCTCGCCTACAACTACGCAGGCCGCTACTCCTATTATAACGGCGGCGGTCTGGCCCTCGAGGCGTTCTATCACATCGGCCGGATGGGCCTGTTCAACATTCTCCTCATGGTGCTGGGTCTCGCCTTTGCGGCGAAGCACAGAGCGCCCTCTCTGCCCTGTCTCGCCGGGTGTGAGCTGGTGGTGAGCATCCTGCTCTTCACCCGAGTGCAGAACACCGGCTCGCATCAGTTCCTGCTCTTCCTGCCGGGATACTTCATTCTCTTTCTGCTGGGTGCCGCCGCGCTGGCCGAGGGCATCACGCGCCGCCGGAACCTCAAGCTGGGCTGCTGGGCCTTCGTGCTGATGCTGTCCATGTCAGTGCGGTGTTCGCCGCTGACTACGCTGGCCATGCCGGGTTTCGTCATCGAGCATTTCCCGATTCAAATTCCGGCCACCGAGTATTTCATCTCGCTGGACAAGCTCATCTACGATAGGAAGGACATCGGCCAGATACAGGTCATCGCCGACTGGATCGACACCCACTGCGATGAGGGGGAGCTGTGCTACATGATCCCCCACGATATGCTCTACAACCCCGACCACTTCAAGAACTGCCGCCTGCCGGACGCCCCCATCAACGACAAGCTGGCCTTCGGCTTCTCGGTCCCCGGCACCCACAATTTCCCCATGCAGTTCTTTGAGGCCAAATACGTTATCACCTGCGAGCCCTTCCCCCAGACTTACGTCGGCAGCGGCGAGATGTCCATCAAGCTGAACGACCAGTTCCTCGCCGTGAGAGACCAGTACTTCGCCTTTGAGCAGAGTTTCGATATGGGCAATGGCACCACCTTTACCATCTGGAAGCGCACCGCTGCCCCCACCCGGGAGGAAGTGGAATATTATCTGAGCGCTTTCGCTGAGGAAGACGCCCAGTACCCTGAAATGTTCTCCCAGGTGGCCGAAGCCTGGCTCACCGCTCACGGGCTGTGAGCTTGCCCTTTCTGCCGAAAACGTGTATAATTCGATTGATTGCTATAAAACCTGCAGCGCCGCCCGCCGGCCTGCTTACGTCATAAGGAGTACGCCACTATGGATAAGAAGAACACGCCTGAAGTGAAGCTGGGCCAGTACAAGGGCCTGGCTGTCACCCGTCACGTCCGCCCCGTCACCGACAAGACTGTGGACATCGAGCTTGTCCACCAGACCCGGATGCACGCCGTCTACCACCCCACCACCGAACCTGCCAAGCGCGGCTTCCGCGCCCTGCTGGACTTTGCCGGCTACATGGACGGCAAGGAGATCCCCGACAGCCGGATGGAGAAGGTCATGGTCGTGCTGGGCGACGGCAAGCTGATGCCCGCTGCCGAGCAGGCCATCTACGGCCACCGTGCCGGCGAGGTGTTCCGCTTCGACTTTACTTACCCGCAGGACTTCCGCCTGCCGGAGCTGTCCGGCAAGACCGCACAGTTCGAGATCGAACTCCGCTCTCTGGCCGAGAAAGTCACGCCCGCACCGGATGAGGCTTTCGCCAAGAGTCTGGGCTTCGACTCCCTCGATGCGCTGAAGGCTGACCTTCGCGCCAAAAAGCAGAAGATCCACGAAGAAGGGGCTGACCGCGCCGCCGGAAAGCAGCTGCTGGACATGGCCGGTGCCAACATGACCGTGGACCTGCCCGCCGAAATTCTCGACCGCACCGCCCAGAACGAAATGAAGCTGCTGAAAGAGCGCCTCTCCCGCAGCGGCATCACCCTCGAGCAGCACTGCAAGAACAGCCGCACCACTCCGGAAGCTCTCGAGAAGGACTACCGCGCACAGGCCGAGAGCCGCATCCGCTTCGTGCTGGCAGCCCGTGCCATTGCCGAGGCAGAGAACATCGTCGTCCACCCCGAGGAAGTCAACGCCGAGTACCGCCGCCTGTCCCAGCTGCAGGACACCCCCGAGGCTGAGATCCGGAAAGCCCTGCCCGAGGATACCATCGCCGCAGCGCTGGCCGCAAAGAAGGTGCAGCGCTTCCTGCTGGACAACGCACAGGTCACTACCGTGACCGATGCCCCCGAAAAGGAGTGATACCGCTATGGGTCTGTTTACCCGTTATGCAATGGACGCCCTGATGAAGACCTCCCACCCCGAGGTCATCCGCCGTCAGTGCTGGAATCTCCACCCCCACCGCACCCCCTGCACGGCCTGCAAGGACATCTGCCCCTACGGCGATGCCATCTTCACCCGCCCCAACCTCGTTAAAGACTGGGACCCCTGCACCGACTGCGGCCTCTGCGTGTCCGCCTGCCGCTCGGGCTGTATTGTCCCTTCGCCGGAGCAGGTACAGCGGGACACCTCGCTGGCTGATACCGACAACGACACCCTCTGGCTGGGCTGCGAGAAAAGCACCCGCAAGAACACCGCCGTTCGCACCTGCATCGCCTCCTTCTCGTGGGAAACGCTGGCCTATCTGGCTCTGAACAAGAAGCTGGTCCTTGACCTGACCCCCTGCGGTGAGTGCGAGAACGACGTCTGCGCCGCCCAGCTCCGCAAAGAGCTGACCCGTCTGGTGGAGTTCCTCGGCCCCCAGCTCTTCGAGAGCCGGGTCACGCTGGCCTATGAGCAGGACGAAGCGCCCTACCATGTACAGGAGCTGAGCCGCCGGGAGATGTTCTCCCACATGACCGAGGGCTCCCGCGCCGGCACCAAGAAGCTGCTGCAGATGCTGCCCGGCCTGCGCAGCGAGGAGGACAGCGCCGCCGACTTCCGCCTCATGCTCCACCAGCGGACAAAGCAGCTCAAGGCTGCTTCCGAGACGCCGCTGCGCTACGGCTGGTATCTGCCGAACTTCACCCAGAAGTGCTTCGGCTGCGGCAAGTGCGAGAAAGCCTGCCGCTCCGGCGCACTCAAGCTCGAGGATATGCCCGACGGCCAGACCCGCGTGGTCATCACGCCCTGGAAGTGCAGTGAGTGCGGCGTCTGCGTCGCGGCCTGCTCCAACAGCGGCATCGACGGCATGAAGCTGCGCCAGCTCACCACCCTCGGCCCGGTGAGCGTCTACAAATGCAGCAAGACCCTCTGTGCTGACTGCGGCAAGCCCATCGCGCCGAACAGCTCCGAGGGCATCTGCTCGGTCTGCCGCATCAAGCGCCGCACCAAGCAGCGTCAGGAGGAGGCCGCAGCCCGCGCCAAGGAGCGGATCGCCGAGCGCGAGGCCCGCAAGGCAGCGGAGGAGGCGGCAAAGGCCGCTGCCGCAGAGCTGGCCGCTGAAAATGCCGCAAATGCTTCCGGTGCCGCCGCAGCCGAAACGGCAGCGGTTCCCGTCTCTGCCGCACCTGCCGCTGCGGCGGCAACAGCTGTTTCTGTTGCAGAAACAGCATCTGCACCCGAAAAGGATTGACGCGGCCGCAAATCAATGCTATACTCAGTCATGACCACACTGTTTGGTGGCCGGGACTGTTACAAAGGAGTAACGGATGGATTTCCGTTGCTCTTTTTTCATAAAAAACGGTCCATTTGTCCGTTGCCGGGAAACAGCGGACACCGCACAACGCGATGCTGTCTTTTGTACAGCAGAAACAAGAAAAGAGGGAATTTATGATGAACACTTCCATCTCCCGCCGTCAGTTCCTGAAGGCCAGCGGCCTGGCAGCCGCCGGTGCCTGCGCAGCCGGCCTGCTGACTGGCTGCGGCGGCTCTTCCTCCGGCAGCGCTTCCGGCGCAGCCTCTTCCGGCTCCAGCTACACCATCCTGTACGACAGCCAGCCCGCTACCCTGAACTACCTGACCACCGGCACCGACCTTGAGATGGTCGTGGGCGCAAACTGCGTGGATACGCTGGTCGAGTACGACAACAAGGGCGTCATGCGCGAAGGCCTGGCCACCAGCTGGGACTGGGATGTCGACACCCTGACCTGGACGTTCCATCTGCGTGAGGAGAACTGGGTGGACTGCAACGGCGAGGTCGTGGCCCCCGTCACTGCACAGGACTTCGTGGACGCTCTGAAGTACGTCCTGACCCCGGACTACGCCGCCTCCAACGTGGGCCTTGTCACCGCTTACATCGCAGGCGCTGACGACTACTACAACTACCACGTCTATCTGAACAACGCCAACACCGGCGTCGTGGACGATGACGGCACCACCTACACCGTGGACGGCAGCGGCGTCGTCACCGTGACTGCCCCCGACTCTGACCCCGCCACCTACGCACCGGTGGACTTCGACGCCGTGGGTGTCACCGCTGTGGATGACCACACCCTGACCTACACCCTGACCTACGACTTCCCGGGCTTCCTGAGCCTGCTGTGCTATCTGCCCTACGAGCCCGCTTACGGCCCGCTGCTGGAAGAGACCGGTGACCAGTTCGCTACCAGCGCAGAGACCACCTACAGCTGCGGTGCCTTCTATCTGGCCGCCTACGAGTCTCTGGAGACCTGGGTCATGAAGAAGAACCCCGAGAACTACGACGCTGACAACGTCTTCATCGACACCATCAGCCGCATCTACAACGCCGAGGCCAGCGTCAACGGCCCCGAAATGATCAAGCGCGGCGAGATCGACGAGGCCACCATCGGTTCCGACATCCTCGACAGCTGGCTGTCCGACGACACCACCAAGGACATGGTGTCCATGGACCGCCCCAACACCAACTACACTTACTTCTATATGTTCAACTTCATGCCCTTCTCCCACGAGTTCTCCAACTGGAGCGTGGAGGGCATGGACGCTGAGTATGAGCCGGAGAACTGGGCCAAGGCCATCAACAACACCAACTTCCGCAAGTCCTTCCTCTACGGCATCAACAACTCTGTCACGCTGGCCGTCAAGGCACCCGAGGGCTACGACAACTACAAGCTGAACACCATCACGCCCCCCAGCTTCTGTGCCAACGCTGACGGCGTGGACTACCTCAAGTGCGGCGACCTGGCCAACATCACCGAGTTCTTCGACGAGGCGAAGGCCAAGGAGTACCGCGACGCTGCCATCCCGGAGCTGACCGCTGCTGGTGTGACCTTCCCCATCAAGGTGCAGATGCCCTACAATCCCTCTTCCACCGACTGGGACAAGCAGTGCCAGGTGTTCAAGCAGCAGCTCGAGGGTGTGCTGAACGACGGTTTCGATTTCATCGACATCATCATCACTGCCGGCCCCTCCGACAGCTTCCTGTCCAGCGTCCGCCGCAACGGCAAGTTCGCTTTCCTGCAGTGCAACTGGGGCGCTGACTACTCCGACCCCCAGACCGAGACCGACCCCTTCTATCAGGCCGAGGGCGCACGCGGCAGCCGCTACGCCTTCCTGCGCACTGGCGTCGAGGACGGCTTCATCACCGGCGACACCGCGGACGCCGTCATGAACTACATGAAGGCCATCGAAGAGGCTGTCAAGATCACCGACGACATCAACGCCCGCTACGATGCCTTCGCCAACGCCGAGGCTTCTCTTATCAACAATGCCCTCGTCGTCCCCATGGGCATGAGCATCCCGGCCTACATTGCCACCCGTCTGAACTACTGGGAGGGCCAGTACGCTTCCACCGGCTTCTCCAACAAGCGTCTGAAGGGCATCCATGTCCTCGACCACTACATCTCCATGAGCGAGTACGAGGCCAACCGCGACGCCCGCTAAGACTTTTTGAGTCTGTCTGCTCCAAAGCTCTCTGTTTTCCCACGGGAAAGCGGAGAGCTTTTCGTTTCTGAAGCCTCTTACATGAATTTTTGTAACGAACTTTGCCAAATCACTTTCCAAAAGTGTTTTTTTGTTGTATTCTATTCCTATCCGACATTTATTTTATAAAAGAGAGGGGTGCGCACAGATATGCTCAAATATCTGGCGAAACGCATCGGGCGCTCGATACTGACCCTGTTTATTATCGTCACGCTCGTTTTCTGCCTTTTGCGGCTGATGCCGGTGGAAGGCTATTTTGCTAACTACGAAAAAATGACCGAGGCCCAGATACAGGCCGGCTTACAGTCCATGGGCCTGCTGGACCCGCTGCCGGTGCAAATCGGCCGCTTCTGGGTCAATATGCTCCACGGCGACCTCGGCGTGAGCCATATCTATAAGGTCAACGCCTCCGTCACCAGCATCCTCGCTAAGAAGCTGCCCATCTCCATCCAGATGGGCGTGTACGCCATGCTGCTGAGCCTTGTCATCGGCATCCCGATGGGCCTGTTCATGGGCCGCTTCAAGAGCCGCTGGCCCGATAAGATTGGCACGGCCATCATCGTCCTCATCCAGGCTGTGCCTGCGGCAGTGTATTATCTGTACATCCAGATGTACGGCACCACCGCGCTGAACGTGGGCCTGCTCTTCGACGCTTCCAACTGGAAATACTGGGTGCTGCCCGTCTGCTCCATGAGTCTGGGCAACGTGGCGTTCTACGCCATGTGGCTGCGCCGGTACATGGTGGACGAGAGCAACAAGGACTATGTCCGCCTTGCCCGTGCCAAGGGCGTGAGTGAAAACAACATCGCCCTGCGCCACATCTTCCGCAACGCAATGGTGCCGCTGGTGCAGTATATTCCCTCCGCCTTTCTGAACACTGTGGTCGGCTCTATCTACATCGAAAGCCTCTACAGCATCCCGGGCATGGGCGGCCTGCTGGTCACCTGTGTCCAGCGCCACGACAACACGATGGTGCAGGGCATCGTTCTGCTCTACGCCTGCGTGGGCATCATCGGCCTGATTCTGGGCGACCTGCTCATGGTGCTCATTGACCCCCGCATCAGCTTTGGCAAGAAAGAAGGTGGCCGATAATGCTTTTCCGTATGAAAGATGAAAAAGCACACCAGCTCGAGGCAGAGCTGGATAAGTTACAGGCGGACGGCCCCGCCGCATGGGCAAAGCTGCCCGAAGAAGAGCTGTTCACCCCCGCCGGGTTCAGCGAAGAGCGGGCCGAGGCCACGTCCTACTCCAACTACAGCTACTGGGGCAGCACCTTCCGCGCCTTCTTCAAGAACCGCGTGGCCGTGCTGCTGCTCGTCGCCCTCATCGCCGTGGTGGCGTTTGCATTTTTGCAGCCCTACCTGCCCGGTCAGGTAGACCCCAACCTCTGCGCCGTGGACCCCGTCACCGGCATCCAGTACCGCAACATCGCCCCCGGTGAAAAGGGCTTCATCTGGGGTTCCAACGCCATCGGCCAGGACCTCTGGGCCCGCATCTGGGCCGGTGCCCGCACCAGCCTGACCATCGCTTTCTTCGTGGCCCTCATCGAGGCCGTGGTGGGCATCACGGTGGGTGTGCTCTGGGGCTATGTCCGTCAGCTGGACTTCTTCTTCACCGAGCTGTACAACATCTGCGACAATGTGCCTTCCACCATCATCCTGATCCTTATTTCCTACGTCGCCAGCCCCAGCGTCCAGACGCTGATCCTGGGCATGTCCATCACGGGCTGGATCGCCATGGCGCGTTTTATCCGCAACCAGATCCTCATCATCCGTGACCGTGACTACAACGTGGCATCCCGCTGCATCGGCACCCCCACCTCCCGCATCGTGGTGCGCAACCTGCTGCCCTACCTCGTGTCGGTCATCATGCTCCGCATGGCCCTGACCATCCCCGCCGCCATCGGCAGCGAGGTCTTCATCACCTACATCGGCCTCGGCCTCTCTGTCGAGGTGCCTTCTCTGGGCAACCTCATCAACGATGGCCGCAAGGTCATGATGCAGGCTGGCCTGCGCTATCAGCTGCTCTACCCCACCATCATCCTCAGCTTCGTCACCATCGCGTTCTACCTCATCGGCAACGCCTTCTCTGACGCAGCCGACCCCAAGAACCATCTGCAGTAAGGAGGAACAGGCATGAAAAAGAATGAACTGATCCTCTCTGTGCGGGATCTCAACATCAAATTCAATCTGCGTGGAAAGATCCTCCACGCCATCCGGGGCATCGACCTCGATGTCTACCACGGCGAAGTCCTCGCCATCGTGGGCGAGTCCGGCTCGGGCAAGAGCGTGTTCACCAAGTCCTTCATGGGCCTGCTGGACTCCAACGGCTCCATCACTTCCGGCACCATCGACTACTTCGGTGCCGACGACCACCAGCCCATCCGGCTCTCCGAGTTGAAAAAGGAGAAGGACTGGCTGAAAGTGCGCGGCCACGAGATCGCCATGATCATGCAGGACCCCATGACCAGCCTGAACCCTCTGAAGACCATCGGCGACCAGATCATGGAGGCCGTGGAGCTCCATCAGGGCCTCAAGGGCGCTGCCGCCAGGGAGAAGACCCTCGAGTACCTGCGGGATGTCGGCATCGCCGACCCGGAAGTGCGCTTCAAGCAGTATCCCCACGAGTTCTCGGGCGGTATGCGCCAGCGCGTCGTCATCGCCATCGCTGTGGCCTGCAATCCGCAGATCCTTATCTGCGATGAGCCCACGACGGCTCTGGACGTGACCATTCAGGCCCAGATCCTTGAGCTGCTGAAGGAGATGCGGGTCAAATATAACCTCACCATCATCCTCATCACCCATGACCTCGGCGTCGTGGCCAACATCGCTGACCGTGTGGCCGTCATGTATGCCGGCGACATCGTGGAGATCGGCACTTCGGACGAAATTTACTACGACCCCCGCCATCCCTACACCTGGGCGCTGCTGTCCAGTATGCCCCAGATGGGCGTGAAGGGCGAAGACCTGTTCAACATTCAGGGTACGCCCCCGAACCTCTTCACGGAAATTCACGGCGACGCTTTCGCGCCCCGCAACCCGCTGGCGCTGAAGATCGACTTTGTCAAGCGTCCCCCTTATTTTGATGTCAGCACGACCCACCGGGCCAAGACCTGGCTTCTCGACCCCCGCGCACCCAAGATAGAACCGCCCGCCGCTGTGCGGATGCTGCAAGAGGAGGGCAAATAACATGGCAGACGAACGCGAAGTTCTGGTCGAGGTAAAAAACCTCGAAGTGACCTACGGCTCCGGCCGCAAGGCTTACAAGGCCGTCAAGAACGCAAACTTCACCATCTATAAAGGCGAGACCTTCGGTCTGGTGGGCGAGTCCGGTTCGGGCAAGACCACCATTGGCCGGGCTATCATGCGCATCCTGCCCACCTCGGGCGGCGAGGTGTTCTATAAGGGCCAGAAGATAAACGGCAAGATCTCCCACGCGCTGGACAAGCAGGTCATCAAGGAAATTCAGATGATATTCCAGGACCCCCAGTCCTCCCTGAACGAGCGCGCCAAGGTGAGCTACATCGTAGGCGAGGGCCTGATGAACGTCCGGCCCGACCTCTCCGCCGCCGAGCGGGACGAAAAAGTCCGTCAGGCGCTGCTGGATGTGGGCCTGCTGCCCGAGTTTGCGTCCCGCTTCCCCCACGAGTTCTCGGGCGGCCAGCGCCAGCGCATCGGCATCGCCCGGGCTCTCATCGTGGAGCCGGAATTCATCATCGCCGACGAGCCCATCTCGGCACTGGATATGTCCATCCGCGCCCAGGTCCTGAACCTTCTGCGCCATCTGCAGAAAGAGCGCGGCATCACCTACCTCTTCATCGCCCATGACCTCTCCGTCATGCGCTACATCTCCGACCGCATCGCCGTCATCCACAAGGGCGACATCGTGGAGCTGGCCGACGCCGAAGAGCTTGTGACCCACGCCATCCACCCCTATACCCGCAGCCTGCTGTCGGCCATCCCCATGCCCAGTCCCCGCCGTGAGCGGCAGAAAAAGCTGCTGGTCTATGACCCCTCCATGCACGACTACTCCACGGAGGCTCCCCAGTGGCGGGAGCTTCGGCCCCGTCACTGGGTGCTCTGCAGCGCCTCCGAGGCCGAAGACTGGTGCCGGGAATCGTAAACTTTTTCTTGCGTTTTTCTCATTGTGGCCTCTCTGTTTATTGACTTTTGTTCTCTGCTCTACTACAATAACAGGAGTGGCTTTGTAACAATACGAAACAAAACATTGGCCCCCGCGCGGGTCTACAAACATAAAGGAATGAGAAATTGATGACGACGCAGAATCCTGTTTACGCATCCCAGGCCAAACCCTGGCTCAAATACTACGCTCAGAAGTACATCGACCAGACCCTGCCCACCCTTTCGGCATTCGATTATGTCTGCCACCGGAACCGGAACCATCTGAACGATATGGCACTGGACTACTATGGCCGGAAGTTCACCTACGCCGACCTCATCGTCAATGTCAAAAAGACTGCTGCCGCCCTGCGGGGCGTCGGGGTCAAAAAGGGCGACATCGTGACGGTGGTCAGCGTCATGACCCCTGAGGTCATCGCTCTGTTCTACGCCGCTGACATGGTCGGCGCCACTCTGAACCTTGTGGACCCCCGCTACAGCGTCGAGGGCATCCATGAGTATATCGAGGAGGTGGATTCCCACCTTCTCGTCTGCCTGAACGTCGTGTACGAGCGCTGCCGTCAGGCCGCAAAGCGCACCAACGTGGAAAAGGTCATCGTCCTCTCTCCGGCCGACTCTCTGCCCCCGGTGATGGCCGTAGGCTACAAGCTGACCACCCCCGACAAGAACAAATATGCCTCCAACGTCATCCGCTGGAAGCAGTTCATCAAGGGCGGCGAGGGCCAGAGCACCGCTGCGGAGCCCTATGACCCCGACCACGCCTGCGTCGTCGTCCACACCGGCGGCACTACCGGCTCCCCTAAAGGCGTCATGCTCACCGACAACTGCTTCAACGCTCTGGCGCAGCAGTTCCGCGCCTACGACAAGCTGTTCCACCGGGGCCAGAAGCTCATGAACATCATGCCCCCCTTCATCGCCTACGGCTACGCCTGCGGCGTCCATCTGCCGCTGGTGCTGGGCTTCACGGTCATCATCATCCCCAACCTCGACCCGGCCAAGCTGGGCAGCCTGGTGCTGAAGTACAAGCCTGAGCATATGTTCGGCGTGCCGGCCCACTATCAGCAGCTGGCCGCAGACCCCAAGCTGCGGGATAAGGACCTCTCCTTCATTCTGAACTACGCCGCCGGCGGCGATGCCATCGCCCGGGGCGCAGAGCAGACCGTCAACGACTTCCTCGCCGCCCATGGCGTCCGCTACCCGATGGCAAAGGGCTACGGCATGACCGAGGTATCCTCTGCCGCTACCGTGGCTGCCGGCGCAGACAACAAGCCCGGCAGCGTCGGCATCCCGATGGTCAATACCATCATTGCCGCCTTTGAGCCGGGTACCGACAGGGAACTGCCCATCGGTGAGCGCGGCGAGCTGTGCATCTCCGGCCCCACCACCATGAAGGGCTACTACAATAAGGCTGACGAGACGGCCATGATCCTTCGCCGCCACCCGGATGGCCGCATCTGGGTCCACACCGGCGACATCGGCTATCTGGACGAGGACGGCTTCGTCTACCTCGACTCCCGCATCAAGCGCCTCATCATCCGCCACGACGGCTTCAAAGTCTTCCCCTCCATGATAGAGAATGTCGTCAGCCGCCACCCCGCTGTGCATCAGTGCTCTGTGGTGGGCTGCACCGACAAGGACCATGTGCAGGGCCGTCTGCCCTTCGTCTACATCGTGCTCAAGGCCGACACCACCGCCAAGAAAAAGCAGGTGATACGGGAGCTGGAGCGGATGTGCGCCGAGGAGCTGCCCGAATACGTCCAGCCCGTGGCCTACAAGTTTATTTCCAGTATGCCCATGACCCCTGTGGGCAAGGTCGATTACCGTCAGCTCGAAGCTGACATCTCCCCCCGCGACTATTGATTTCCATGAAAGGACTCTTCTGCCATGAACAAGCGTTTTGCAAGTCTGGCGGTCTCTGCCCTGCTGCTCGTCTCCCTGCTCAGCGTCCCCGCGCTGGCCGAGGGGACCGAGGCCGCTGCGGACGCCGCCGGCGATGATCATGTCATCGTCACCCTGAACCCGGAGGCTGCCCTGCAGCCCGAAACTCCGGCGGAAGCCGCGGCTTCTGCCACCGAGACGGCTCAGGCTGACCCGGTCCCTTCTGCGGACGACGCAGAGGAGGCAGCGACCGCTGCTGAGACCGAGGTCAAGGCCGATGACACCAAAGAGGAAGATAAGGACGAGCAGCTCACCTACGTCGCACTGGGCGACAGCATCGTGGCCGGCGTCGGCCTGGCCGATGTCCAGTACAGTGCGCGCTCCGGCTACAGCGTCGATATGACTCCCAACTTCCATGGCTATTCTCCCGACTGCTATGTCGGCAAGGTGGCTGCAGCTCTCGGCCTCGACCGTGACCACGCCATCAACCTCGGCCTGCCGGCCCTGACGGCTCCCGACCTCGCGGACATGATCCGGTACGGCAAGATGCCCCAGATGAACATGGCGTCCGGCTGCGAGTACAACTACCCTGAGTTCCAGGACTACATCCGCAAGGCCGACGTCGTCTCCGTCCAGATCGGCTCCAACGACGCCTTCGTCCCCTGCATCGTGGCTCTGGGCAACGCCACCAACTGGAAGAGCGAGAAGCTGGCCGCTACCATTCTGGCCGGCGACCTGCGCAATGAAGGTTCCGGCTCCACCATGTCCGCCATCTACCGCAGCATCAAGGCGATGGATCTGACCAAAGCCGAGAGGGACGCCACCTGGAATCTGCTCTTCTCCGGCATGAGCAAGATCTGCGACGAGACTTACCCCAAGACCACCGCAGCCCTCATCTCCATCGTGCAGGAGATCCGCAATCTGAACCCGGATGCCCAGATCATCCTCGTGGGCTACACCAACCCTGTGCCGCTCATCCCCTGCTGGCGCAGCTACTTCAACAAGCTGAACAAGTTTGAGAAGCAGATCGCCAAGACTTATAACTTGACTTATGTGGCCATCCCCAACACGGAGACCACCCTCGACGTGCATCCCACCATCAAGGGCCACCAGTACATCGCCAACAAGCTCGTGAATGCCATCGAGAATCCGTAATCAACAAATACAGCAAAGCCCCCGTTTCCAGCTGGAAGCGGGGGCTTTTTCCTACAATACGTTATGCGGCCAGAGCCTTTTTGATGTTTTCAAAGACGGTGTCGCTGTCCTCACAGCAGACCATGACCACCTCGCCGGTGGGGACAGTCGCCACGCGGGCGGCAGAAGCGATCTGGTACTGGTCTTCGAGGTAATGCTCCATGGACTTCTGCTGGCTCTGGACATAGGCATCCATCGCATCCACCACGTCCTGCGTCTTGCCCTCGGCGGGCTTGACGATGGCCACGCCGTAGACGCTGACCATCATGCCGGACACTGAGGCGGCGAAGTCGTCGTACATATCGTCCTCGAGGCCCAGCAGAGGCATCATCATGTTGGCCACCTCGTCGGAGAGCTGGTCGGCCTCATACTCGGCGCTGTAGCCGTACTGGGCCGTGAACTTGCCATCCTCGCCTTTGGTGAATATCATCTCATACTTGTTGTCCTCGTCGCTGCGGGCGTCGTGGAGGATCTGGGTGTAATCTTTCTTCGCGGCAGAAGACGCGCTGCCGGAGCTGCCCGACGCGCCGCAGCCCACCAGAGCCAGCAGCATGACGCCGGCCATCAGACAAGCAATGATACGTTTCATATTCAATTTATCCTTTCGTTCGCAGGGTGAGGTTTTCGGTGTGCAGTGATAGTATTTGATGTTTTATCCCTGCTATTCGGTAAACGACCCACGGCGGGCGAAAATTGCACCCACAAGTGTAACAGTTCTATGAACGCTTACAGCATCATGGCCTCAAGGTCACCGTGATTGACGGGCGTCGAGAGGATGATCTGGGTGCTGGTGGTACCCAGCTTCTGGAACTGTAAGATAAGATGCTCCAGCTGGGGCATACTGCCGCAGCTCACCTTGATGAGGAAGGTGTAAGCGCCCGTGACGTGGTAGCACTGCAGCACCTCTTTGCTGTTCTTCATCAGCTCCACCAGCTCGTCCCGCTGGGACGGGGCCACCGAGAGGCTGATGAGAGCATCCACATAGACCCGGTCAGACGGGCGGTTGAGCATCACGGTATAGCCGCTGATGATGCCGTCCGTTTCCAGCTTGTGGATGCGGCTGGAGACAGCGGGACTGGTCAGCGCCACCTTTTCGGCGATCTCCTTCACCGGCATACGGGCGTTCTTTGCGAGGAGGGCGAGAATCTTGCGGTCCAAATCGTCCATAGGAAAAGTACTCCTTTTGAAATATGTTACATTACATAAATTTTTTTGAAAGTAAAGTTTTATTGTTGTAGCAATAGCACAAACTGTGCAAAAATCAGTTTTCGTTTTGCCGTCTTTAATTATATAAAGTTTTTGTCAAAAAGTAAAGTGCTAAATTAAAGCGAAACCAAATTTTTGCATTTGACAAGAAAACAAATTCGGGTATAATACATACTGCAAGGCAGCGTCACTGAAGTTCTGATGTACCGCCGGGGATCCCGGTGTTCGGGTACGATATGTTGCCGACTGATCACGCGATTCACCACTTTATATACTTTCCCACCCCTCTATACACAAAAACCCGCTGCCAGGCGGGTTTTTGTGTTTTATACAGGTTTTTATGGTTCTGCCAAGGCTCTCCCCTTGGGAGAGCCTTTTTAACTGTATCTTACACGCCAAAGGCCCCCATCCGGTATCTGCCGGATGGGGGCCTTTGGCTGTTTATACTTGAAAAGGGAGCGAATAGCCTGATCATTCTTCGGTGCGGGTCTTCTTGAGCAGGCTCAGGATGACCGCACCCACGACGCTGCCGACCGCCAGAGCCACACAGTACATCACAGCGTGGTCAACGACCGGGAATACGAAGATGCCGCCGTGAGGGGCGCGGAGAGCGCAGCCAAAGGTCATGGACAGCGCACCAGAGAGGGCTGCGCCGATGACGCAGCTGGGCAGGACGCGCAGCGGGTCAGCGGCAGCGTAAGGGATAGCGCCCTCGGTGACGAAGCAGAGGCCCATGATGTAGTTGACGATGCCGTTGCGGCGCTCGTCGGGAGTCCACTTCTTGGGGCAGAAGGTGGTGGAGAGGGCGATGGCGATGGGAGGCACCATGCCGCCCACCATGACAGCGGCCATGACCTCATAGTTGCCGGAGGCGAGGGCTGCGGTGCCGAAGACGTAAGCCGCCTTGTTGAAGGGGCCGCCCATGTCGATGCTCATCATACCGGCCACGATAGCACCCAGCAGAACCTTGGAGGTACCGCCCATGGCGTTCAGCCAGTTGGTCATGGCGGTGTTGATCATACCCATGATGGGGTTGATACCGCACATGACCACGCCCACGATGAGGATGCCGCCCAGCGGGTAGATGAGCATGGGACGGATGCCGTTCAGGCTGGCGGGGAGCTTCTCCGTGATTTTCTTGAGGAACTCCACCACATAACCGGCCACGAAACCGGCCAGCAGAGCGGCCAGGAAGCCGCCGGAGATGCCGGTGGTCTCACCAGCGGCGATACCGGCGAAGTTGGTGCCGTTCATGGCCAGCACGCCGCCTGCGAAGCCGACAGCCAGACCCGGACGGTCTGCGATGGACATGGCGATGAAGCCCGCCAGGATGGGGAGCATATAGCTGAAGGCCGCAGAACCCACCGTCTTGAAGAAGGCGGCCAGCGGAGTGTTCATGCCGAAGTTGGAGGGGTCAATGCTGTAATCGTCCAGCAGGAAGGCCAGCGCTATCATGATGCCGCCGCCCACCACGAAGGGCAGCATATGGGAGACGCCGTTCATCAGATTCTTGTAGAGGCTGCGGCCAAAGCTGTCGGAGGCAGAAGCGTCCTCCGAGGCCTGTGCGCCGCCCTTAGCGTGGAACTCCGGCACCTCGCCGGAGGTTATCTTATGGATGAGCTCTTCAGGCTTGTGGATGCCGTCGTCCACGCGGGTGAAGAGGACCGGCTTGCCGTCGAAGCGGGCCGTCTCGATCTTCTTCTCCGCTGCCACGATGATGCCGTCGCAGTTTGCAATTTCATCTTTCGTCAGGAGATTCTTTGCGCCGTCGGAGCCGTTGGTCTCGACTTTGATGGTCACGCCCATCTTGGCACCGGCCTTGTTCAGGGCTTCAGCGGCCATGTAGGTGTGGGCGATGCCGTTGACACAGGCGGTGACGGCCAGCACACGGTAGCCCGCCTGCTCGATCTCCTGGTCGGTGAAGCTCTCGTCGCCGAACTGGGCTTCTTCCTGCGCGTCGATGGCGGCGAGGAAGTCTTCCGGGGTCTTGGCGGTGCGTAGCTTCTCCACGAAGTCCTCGTTCATGAGCATCTGCATCATGCGGGCCAGCATATCCACGTGGAGGCTGCCGTTCTTGGGGGCTGCGATGGCAAACAGCAGGTCGGTCTTGCCGTCGTCCTCGGCATTGTACTGCACCGGGGTCTTGAGGCGGAGGGCCGCCAGACTGGGCCGGGTCACGCAGTCGCACTTGGCATGGGGGACGGTGATGCCGTTATCAACATAGGTCGAGCCCTCGTCCTCGCGCTCATACAGACCCTTTTTGTAGGCTTCCTTGTCTCTGATGTTGCCGTGGGTCGCCTGCAGCTCCACCAGACGGTCGATGATCTGGCTGCGGTCCTGCTGGGCTTCGTCCAGCGCAATGGACTGTGCCGTGAACAATTCCGTGATTCGCATAGTGTGTCTCCTCTCCCTGTTTCCTTCTATCGCTCAAATCGTCGCCAGCAGGGCGTCGATTTTTTCCTTCTTTGCCAGCCCGAGGCTGAACGCAGTGGCACTGCCGCAGGCAGTCCCCAGACGCAGGGCTTCCAGATAGCTGCCGCTGCGCAGGTAGCCTGCCACGAAACCGGCCACCATGCTGTCGCCTGCGCCCACACTGTTGACCACCTTGCCCTTGGGCGTGCCGATTCGGTGGACCTCGCCCTTCTCGTCCAGCAGGAGCGCACCGTCACCGGCCATGCTCACCAGTACGTTCCGGGCGCCCTTTTCCTGCAGGGTGCGGGCGGCAGCGGTGATGTCGGTGTCGGTGGTGAGGGTGCGGCCCACGATCTCACCCAGCTCATGATTATTGGGCTTGATGAGGAAGGGGTGATACTGCAGCACATTCACCAGCAGGTCGCGGGTCGCGTCCACCACCGTATGCACACCGTGGCCTTCCAGACGGGCCAGCAGACGCTCGTAGGTGGTCTGGGGCAGGCTGGACGGGATGCTCCCCGCCAGAATGAGGATGTCGCCCTCGGCCAGCTTATCGAGCTGTGCTTCCAGCTGCTCCATGGCGCTCTCGGGGATGTCCGGGCCTGCGCCGTTCAGCTCAGTCTCCTGCCCCGCCTTTATCTTGACGTTGATGCGGGTCATGCCCTGCTCGAGGTGGATAAAGTCGGTGGTGATGCCCTGCGCGGCCAGACCCCGCTCGAGCCACGCACCCGTCTCACCAGCCACAAAGCCCAGCGCCGTGTTCCGGCAGCCCAGCTCGGCCAGCACACCGGACACGTTGATGCCCTTGCCGCCCAGCACGCAGTCCTCGCCTTTGGCGCGGTTCACCTCGCCCACTTCCAGCGGCGTGTCCAGCCGCACGACGTAGTCGATGGCCGGGTTGAATGTCACGGTATAGATCATTCTGTTGCCTCCTTTACCAGAGTGAATTGTCTGTATTTCGGATTCGGACAATGATTCGTCAGGATCGCGCCGCCGGACAGCTCGGCGATGACCGCCGGGTAGATGCGGGCGAACTTCGAGTCATCCACGAGGAACCAGGCTTCTCTCGCCCGGCGCACGACCGTGGCCTTGACAGCCGCTTCCTCGGGGTCAGGTGTCGTGAATCCTGCGTCCAGCGCCACGCCGTTTGCCCCCAGGAACGCTTTCGTGAAGTTGTACTGCTGCAGGCTGTGGAGAGCCGCAGCGCCGATGATGGCCTCCGTCTCGGGCCGCAGCAGACCGCCCACCAGAAAGACCTTGCAGCCCTTCTGGGCCAGCAGACGGGCGTGAGCGACGCCGTTGGTGACGTACCGGGCGTCCAGCGCCGGGCCGCTCAGCTCCCGGGCCAGCGCCAGCGTGGTGCTTCCGGCGTCCAGAAAGACGAAATCCTCTGCAGTGATAAGGGCCGCTGCCGCCTTTGCGATACACTTTTTCTGGACGACGGCCAGCGCTTCCTTTGCGGCCATCGTCGGCTCGTCGGCGAGGAACTGGCTGTCCGGCAGGGTCGCGCCGCCGTGTACCTTGTTCACCTTGCCCATCCTGTCCAGCTCGTTCAAATCGCGGCGGATGGTGGACTCGCTGGCATCCAACGCCTCGCAGAGTTCCTGCACCGTCGCGGTGCGCTGCTGGCTCAGCAGCTTCATGATGCGGGAAAGCCGCTCCTCTACCAACATCTTCATCCCTCCTGTTGCACGTTTCTGCCTGTGTTTGAATCATTTTGGCTGTTTCTGTCTGTATTATAGCAAATTTTCCGTCAAAATCAATCACTTTCCGTCAGTTTATCTGCCAAAATATTTCCGTCAAAATCATGCATTCTGCACAATAAGTGGGATACAACCCGCAAAAGAGCGCAAAAAAATCCGTCCCGGAGCGGTCAGCTTCGGGGCGGATGACGGTTTTGTGGTTTGATTTGACCGTTTTTGACGGTTTTGGTTTTGCCGGAAATGATTTTTCCTTCCGGGTCGGATGCGATTTAGGCGTCCGAACGGGCGTAAGCGTTCTTCATGCCGCTGCTCAGCTCGAAGAGGACCTTATCCAGCGTATCGGAAGCCCGCTTCTTCAGCTCGGCAGCGATGGCGGTGTTGGCCTCCTCCCGCAGGGCGGCGCGCTGGCTTTCCTCGGCAGAAGCGATTTTCTTATCGTACTGGTTCAGCAGTGCGCGGCTGGCGGAGAGGACGCCCTCCTCGTACCGCTCCACATGGATGAGGCTCTTGGCGTAGGAGGCATCGGCCATGGCGGCGATCATCCGGCTCACCCAGTAGAAGCTGTCGGTGGAGACTTCACCGGTGGTGCAGGCCAGATAGGCCGGGGTGCGCTCGACGTTGGCGTAGAACGGCACCATGGTATTGAAGGCATTGGAGGCGTAGGCGATCCACTCCACAGCGCGGATGTCTTCCGGCACGTCAGGCCGCATCTGGATGAGGGCCATGAAGTCGTTGCGGTTGATGCCGATGGAGCGGTAAGCTCCCTTCATGCTCTTGTCGCCGTAGCTGGCGTAGGGGTCGAAGGGAGTCCCCTGATAGTGGGAGGACAGCACATACTTCACATCCTCCGGGGTCAGCTTCCGCTCCGGCACCATGCACCAGGGCAGGTCGTCCGAGCGAGGGCCGTAGTCGGCGGCAGGGCCGTCCCAGACCCAGGTGTTGGGATTGAGGTGGCGGAGCATGAACCATGCGCGGGGGGTGTTGTAAACGTGGTCGGCGTCGTCGTGGCTGCCGAAGGCGTCACGCGGGTTCAGACGGCCATCCAGCGAGAGGTCGAGGTAATTGTCCCGGATGAACTCCCTCAGGTCGGCAGAGCAGAGATAATTCTCCTGTGCGCCGAAAGCGTCGTCGAGGTCGAAGGCGTCGATGCCCAGCTGGTTCGGCATGACCACATAGGAGTCGTCCGGCACACGGCGGGCCATCCAGTGGTGGCCGCCGATGGTCTCCAGCCACCAGATCTCGTCCACATCCTGGAAAGCGATGCCGTTCATCTCATAGGTGCCGTACTCTTCCAGCAGCTTGCCCAGACGGAGCACGCCCTCGCGGGCAGAGTGGATGTAGGGCAGGACGAGGTAAACAATATCTTCCTCGCCGATGCCGCCGGGGACTTCCGGCTGGCCGTCTCTGGCGGGCTGGTAGACCACCAGCGGGTCTGCGCCCAGAACGCGGGGGTTGGAGGTGATCGTCTCGGTGGCGGTCATGCCGACGTTGGCGGCGTTGACGCCCGAAGCAGCCCAGATGCCCTTGCCCTCCACGGCGTTGGGCATGGCGGTCATCCGCAGGGCATTGCCCGGCAGGGGAACTTCTACATGAGAGATGACCGACTTGTAAACAGCCGGGTGCTCCTCCGGCTGAACGACAACGAACTTTTTCGCGGTGAAGTGGCCGGAGCCGGAATCGTCGTTCCGGGCGATCATGGTAGAGCCGTCATACGAGGCTTTTTTGCCGACAAGGATGGTAGTACAAGCCATAGCTGTTATCCTCCAAAATTTTACATCTTGTATGTATAGTGCTCATTTATACAGTTTCGCAGGCGCGTTTGTTCTGCAAAACCCATTGTATCGCGTTTGGCCTCCGGGCGCAAGCCCTTACATTTCGCCAATGTAGGCAAAGCGCGGCTGACGCTTGCCGTCCCGCTCCACCTCTTCGGCCCACATAGCCGCCGGACGCACCCAGAGCCCGCCCTCGCCGTACAGAGGGCGGTAGACCACCATTTCCTCTTCGGTCTCGCTGTGGCGGGCCATCCCGATGACCTGATATTCGTTGCCCTTGAAGTGCCGGTAGCGGCCCGGCTTGATGTCGTATTGGAACTGGTACATAAAAACTCCTTACAAAAAGCCCGGCCGCAGACTGGTCTGCGCCGGACTTTTCCACTTGCTTCACCCCTGCGGGTGGAAATATTCGTAAATGGTCTGGGCCATCTGCCGTCCGACGCCGGGGGTGTTCTCCAGCTGGTCAGGGGTGGCCTCTTTGACGGCGCCCACGCTCTTGAACTGGGTCATCAGGGCCTTGGCCGTCTTGGGGCCGACGCCCGGCACCTCGGTGAGAGTGGACGAATAGCTCTTCTGCTTCATCTGCTGCTTGCGGTAGGCGTTGGCGAAGCGGTGCGTCTCGTCCTGAATGGCGGTGACGAAGGTGAACGTCCCGCGGTTCATGTTGATGGCGATCTCCCGGCCCTCGCTGTCCACGATGGCGCGGGTGCGGTGGTGGTCGTCCTTCACCATGCCGTAGAGGGGTACATCGGCCAGTGCCGTCCCGGCCAGTGCGGCCTTCGCGGCGCTCACCTGTCCCCTGCCGCCGTCCATCAGGAGCAGATCAGGCTTCTGGCCGAAGTAGTTGCTGCTCGGCTCGCCATTTGCGGCCATTTCGGAATACTTTTCGTATTCAGCCGCACGGCGGGAGACGGTCTCCGCCAGCGAGGCGTAGTCATCGGTCCCGGCGACGGTCTTCATCTTGAACTTCCGGTAGCCCGCCTTGTAGGGCTTGCCGTCCCGGAACGTCACCATGCCGCAGACGCTGGTGCCGTCGCCCCAGTTGGAAATATCGTAGCTCTCGATGGTGCGGGGGGGCTTGGGAAGGCCCAGCACCTGCGCCAGCTCATCCAGAAGCTTTTCCTCCCGGGCATAGCGGCCGCTCTCGCGGGCCAGCCGCTCAACGGCGTTGGTGTGGGCCATCTCGACGAGGTGCGCCTTATCGCCCCGCTGAGGGACATAGAGCTGCACCTCACTGCCCCGCTTCTCGTTGAGGGCCTGCTGTAAGGCGTCCACATCCGGCGGCAGCTCGTCCACGGCAATGACTTTCGGTATCTGTTCATCGTCGAGGTAGTACCGGGGCAGAAATTCCTCCCGCACCGCCGCGATGTCGGCGGTATCGTGGAACAGAAACTCCCGTTTGTCGGTCAGCCGCCCCTCCCGGAAGCGGAGGACAGCCGCGCAGACGCTGCCGGGCGTACCCGCCAGCGCTACCACGTCCATCTCCACGTCGGGGTCAACCACGACCTTCTGCCCTGCCGTCACCTTGGTAATGGCGGCGATCTGGTCGCGGATGAGGGCCGCTGTCTCAAATTCCAGCCGGTCAGAGGCTTCCAGCATCCGCTCGTTGAGGGTTTTCAGAATATCCTTTTTGCCGTAGCGGATGAGGTGGACAGCGCTTTTGACGGCCTGCTCGTAGTTTTCACGGCTTATCTTGCCGCTGCACACCGCCATGCACTTGCCGATGTGGGCGTTCAGGCAGGGGCGGCCTCGGCCAATTTCCTGCGGGAATCGCCGGCTGCACCGGGGCAGCAGAAAAGCATCCATCGCCGTCTCGGCCATCTGACGGGCCGCAAAGCTCGAGGTATAAGGGCCGATATACTCCGCGCCGTCGTCCTCTTTTTGCAGCGTGAACGACAACCGCGGCCACTCGTCCTTTGTCACCTTGATATAGCTGTAGCCCTTGTCGTCCTTGAGCAGGATGTTGTACTTCGGGGTGTGGGCTTTGATCTGGCTTGCTTCCAGCACCAGCGCCTCGAACTCGCTCTGGCAGACGATGACGTCGAACGCGTAGGCGTGGGCGATCATCTGGCTGACCTTGTTGTCGTGAGGCACACCCTCCCGGAAATACTGGCTCACCCGGATGCGCAGACGTTTGGCCTTGCCGATATAGATGATGGTGCCGCTTTTGTCCCGGATGATATAGACACCCGGCAGAAGCGGCAGCATACAGGCCTTTTTGTAAAGTTCCGCCTTGGTCATCAGGTGTTATGCCGGCCTTTCTGCATCATCTCAGTCTTGGCAATATTCGACGCCGCCAGCGCCAGACCGCACACGTCGAGGGCCACGCTCCACCACTTGGGCTTCCGCTCCGAGGTGAGCAGAAGGGTGATATTGACGATGAGCGTCACCAGATAGACGCCAAAAAAGCAGTACCACGGCTTGCCGGAATCACAGAACTCGCCAAACTTGAACAGTGCTTCTTTCGTCGAATCTTTCATGAGGCTGCCTCCTTTATTCTGATGCATCATACCAAAAAAGCGGCAAGGATGATCCCCGCCGCTCATACACGAAATGGAACTGAATTACTCTGCGAAGCCGGACTCCACCAGCTTGATGAGGCCATCGACAGCAGCCTGCTCGTCTGCGCCATCAGCGATGATGCGGATGGTGGTGCCGCCCACGATGCCCAGAGACAGGACGCCCAGCAGGCTCTTAGCGTTCACGCGGCGCTCTTCCTTCTCGACCCAGATGGAAGACTTGAACTCGTTGGCCTTCTGAATAAAGAAGGTTGCCGGACGGGCGTGCAGACCAACCTGATTTTCAACGGTAACTTCTTTGACGTACATAGTAAAACGCTCCTATCTATTATCGTTCTGGGGAATGCAATTATGTTTTGCGCCTGTTGCGTTGTGATTATTTTAACGCAAAGCGAAACCGTTGTACAGACCCCAGACGCATTTTTGGCGGTTTTCCCAAGGATGAGGGGGGCATTTTCCACCTTTTGTACAAAGACAACAAAATTATTCCCCCAGTGTTGGCGGGGTAATACAAAAGTTTTCAACATTTTTTCGACAGAGGGTCAGCACTCCGACTGCTTTTGTGCTTATCCGGCAGAGTATGACGTTTGCCGCAGACTCTGCTCAACCCTCGTACTGCATCCACAGCAGCGCGCATTTCTTTACAACAGAAGGATATTCCGCAGGGTCAAATTCCATGTCTTTTTCGCCTGTGAATTTCCATCCCATCCGACGATAGAGAGCGATGGCGCGGGCGTTGGTGTCCAGCACGCTCAGGCGGGGATGCTCATACTCTTCCAGCTTTTTGCGGGCGAAATCCAGCATTTTCTGGCCGATGCCCTTTCCCCGGGCATTCCCAGACACAAAGAGATGCTCAATGCGGCCGGTCTTGTGGTCTACGCTCACCATGCCGTCCGGCACATCTTTCGTCGTGTGCAGGTAGCAGGCCCAGCCGCCTTTTTTCTCCGCCTTGAGCTGAGCGAGAAACTCCTCTTCTGTCAGGCTTGCACAATACTCTTCCGTCCAGTTTCCGGCGCAGACGGCGCGGCGTCCCTCCGCAAACAGCTTTGCCGCAGCGGCAAACTGTTCTTCCGTCTTGACGAGGCGGACATTCTCGCCCCGCTTCCACTTGGGCAGCTCGGTGATGGGGTGGCTCTCGCACCACTGCTCATACAGCTCCGGGCGGCGCAGACGGGTGCGCTCCCGGCTCTTTTCGCCCCGCCATGCGTCGATCTTCTGGTGGTCGCCTCCCAGCAGAACGTCGGGTACAGCGCGGCCCTCCCAGACCTCGGGGCGGGTGTACTGGGGGTATTCCAGCAGGCCGTCCCAGTAGCTCTCTTCCTCGTAGCCCTTCTGCTCCGCCAGAACGCCGGGCTTGAGGCGGAGGACGCTGTCGGCCACCACGAGGCTGGCCAGCTCGCCGCCGGTGAGGATATAGTCGCCAATCGAGATCTCTTCGTCCGCAAACGCTTCAATGACGCGCTCGTCGATGCCCTCATAGTGGCCGCAGACCAGCGTCAGGTTATCGTACTGGGCCAGCCTGCGGGCGTGCTCTTCGGTGTAACGCTGACCGCCCGCCGTCAAGAACACGATATGCGGGGCCGGGCGTCCCTGTTCCGCTACCTCTTTCTGGACGGCGCGCAGGCAGTCGGCGATGGGCTGGGCATAGAGCACCATACCGCAGCCGCCGCCATAGGGGTAGTCGTCGGTCTGCTTCTGCTTGTTGAGGGTGTAATCCCGGATCTGATGGCAGTGGGTCTCGATGTAGCCGCGCCTGGCTGCGCGGCCGATGATGCTGGCGTCCAGCACCTGCTGGCACATCTCAGGGAAAAGGGTCACGATGTCCACACGCATTCCCATCGCTCACTCCTCCTCCCGCTCACTGTCGAAATCGTCGTCCAGCAGGCCCGGGATGGGGGTGACGAGGATATAGCCTTCCGGCGGGTTGCGCTCTTTGAGAAAGGCGTCCACACCGGGGAATATATATTCCTTGCCGCTGGGGGACTTGACCGTATAGATGTCCTGTGCGCCGGGGTGGTCCACGCTGGTGACGACGCCGTACACCTTGCCGGTGTCGGCGTCCCGCACCTCGCAGCCGATAAGGTCGGCCACATACCACCGGCCCTCGGGCAGGGTGGCGTCGCTGCGGTCGAAGTAAAACACCTGACCCCGCAGCGCGCGGGCGGCGTCCATATCGTTCACGCCCTCCAGCTGGAGCAGCGCCATCTGCCCCTGCGGGCGGATGGAGGTGATGTTATAGCACTTGCCGCCCTTTGCCGAGGCGTAGAGACGGCCCGTCTTTTTGAGGAAATCCACGCCGTCGCACCACAGCTCCAGCTTCATTTCGCCGCGCACACCGTGGGTGGTGACGACCTTGCCTGCTTCCAGATATTGCTGCATTGTAAACTCCTGTCTAACCTCTCCGTCACGGCTTACGCCGTGCCACCTCCCCTAACGAGGGGAGGCTTTGGCATTTCGTAAAGCTTTATCTCTTCGCCAGAGGCTCCCCTCGGTAGGGGAGCTGGCTGCCGAAGGCAGACTGAGAGGTTATTCCTAATAACAAAAAGGCCCTTTGCCATTACAGCAAAGGGCCTGTAGGGTGCTTAGTCGATCTCAACAAGGACCTTTTCATCGACCCGCACAGCAGCCGCGCGCATCACCACACGAATGGCTTTTGCGATCCGGCCCTGCTTGCCGATGACACGGCCCATATCTCCCTCTGCCACGCTCAGGTGGTAGACGATGGTGCCGTCCTCACGGGGGGCGTCCACCGTGACCTTGACGGCGTCCTTATCCTCCACGAGGCCGCGGGCAACTGCCAGCAACAGCTCCTGCATGAGTCAGCCCTCCACCTTACAGAATGTTGGACTTCTTCAGCAGCACGCGAACGGTGTCGGTGGGCTGAGCGCCGTTGGCGATCCAGGCCTTAGCCTTCTCGCCGTCGATGCTCACGACAGAGGGCTCCTGGTTGGGATCGTAAGTGCCGATCTCCTCGATGAAACGGCCATCGCGGGGGAAGCGGCTGTCAGCAACAACAACACGATAGAAGGGAGCCTTCTTGGCGCCGACGCGGCGCAGACGAATCTTAACTGCCATGGTAATATCCTCCAAAAATTTCTTGTTCCCCGGTTTACGGGGGATTAAATCTATCTGTACAACCCCACAGCGGGGTGTATACCGGAATTATTTCATGCCTCTAAAGGCGCCCGGGTTGCCCATCAGGCCGCCCAGCTTGCGGGCAAAGCCCTTGGGGCTCTTCTTGAACTGCTTCATCATCTTCTGCATCATCTCAAACTGCTTGAGCAGCTTGTTGACATCAGACACCTGAGTGCCGCTGCCCGCAGCGATGCGGCGCTTGCGCTTGGGGTTGATGATGGAGGGGTCTTCGCGCTCGGCCTTGGTCATCGAGTAGATCATGGCCTCGATGCGGTCGAAGGCTTTCTCGTCGATCTGGCTGGCGTCGATGCCGGACATTCCGGGCATCATGCTCAGCATGGCACCCGCGCCGCCCATCTTGCGGATCTGGGCGAACTGGGCCAGCATATCGTTCATATCGAACTTGTTTTCCATCATCCGCTTGGCGGTCTCTTCGGCCAGCTTCTCGTCGGCGGCATCCTGTGCGCGCTCGATGAGGCTCAGCACATCGCCCATGCCGAGGATCCGGCTTGCCATGCGGGAGGGATGGAAGACTTCGAGGTCATCCAGCTTTTCGCCGGTACCCTGGAACTTGATGGGCTTGCCGGTGACAGACAGCACCGAGAGGGCTGCGCCGCCGCGGGTATCGCCGTCGGTCTTGGTGAGGATGATGCCGTCGATGCCGACCGTTTCGTTGAAGGTCTTGGCGACGTTCACGGCGTCCTGACCGGCCATGGCGTCCACGACCAGCAGAGTCTCGTCCACGGGGACAGCCTCTTTGATCTGGACCAGCTCCTGCATCAGCACTTCATCGATCTGCAGACGGCCTGCGGTATCGAGGATGATGATGTCGTTGCCGTAGTCCTTGGCGTGGGCCAGCGCCTTTTTGGCGATGGCAGGCGGCTTTTCGCCGGGCAGGGTGAATACCGGCGCACCGGCCTGCTTGCCCACCACCTGCAGCTGGTCGATAGCGGCCGGACGGTAGATGTCGCAGGCCACCAGCATCGGGCGGCGGCCCTGCTTGATGTAGTATTTTGCAAGCTTTGCTGCGTGGGTCGTCTTACCGTTGCCCTGCAGGCCGCAGAGCATGATGATGGTCTGGCCCTTGTTCTTGATGACCAGACGAGGGGCTTCCTCGCCGCCCATCAGGGCGACCAGCTCCTCGTTGACGATCTTGACGACCTGCTGGGCAGGGGTCAGGCTCTCCATGACCTCCTGGCCCATGGCGCGCTCGGAGACCTTTGCGCAGAAGTCCTTCGCTACTTTGTAGTTGACGTCGGCTTCCAGCAGGGCCATCCGGACCTCGCGCATGGCGGCTTTGATGTCCGCCTCGCTCAGTTTGCCGTGGCCGCGCAGCTTTTTGAACACACCGGCAAGGCGGTCGGTCAAAGATTCAAATGCCATTGTTCGGTGCTCCTCTCAAATCAGTTTTCAGCTCTCATTCACTTCGTCGATGGAGCGGATGAGCCCCAGCATCTTATTCAGAGTGGCGGCATACTCGGTGGTGGTCAGCCGGGCGTTCGGGCCGGTGCATTCAAACCGGGCGTCGATGACCAGCTGCTCCAGCTCTTCCAGTGTCTGCTGCACCCGGCGGTACCGGGCCGCGAAGCCGACCTTTTCTTCCAGCTCCTTGAGGGCCGTTTCGCCATGCTTGATGGCGTCCCGCGCCCCCTGCCGGGTGATGCCGAAGTTTTCTCCGATCTCGCTGAGGGAGAGGTCATCGTTGTAATACTGGCGCAGCATCTCGCGCTGTTTGGGCGTGAGCACTTCGCCGTAAAAATCGAGCAGATAGCCCATTTCAAAGTCTTTTGCCATGTTCTGTCCTGCTCTGACCTCCGCTGTTTGTAAAGGTTTTTTGCTTTACATACGGAGTATAGCAGACGGGGTGTCCCTTGTCAAGGACTTTTTGCGTCATTTTGCCAAATTTTCTTCCGATCTTTCTCTTTTCTGCCCAAGCCCCGCTTGACGCTTCCTCTCCTTTGCGTTAAAGTTATAGGCGTAAGCTTTCCCCCGGACGCGAAAGGAGACCGCCCGTGCCTATCTACCCCAACATCTACCAGACCCTGCTGCCCGGCCCCATCGTCGAGCTGCGGGGCTATCTTGCGGCCTGCGGGCTGCGGGGGCGGCTGTACGCCTATCTGAACTACAACGGCCCCACCGGCACGGCGCGGGACGAGCTGGCTGAGGGGATGCTGGCGCTGGCCCTTGAGCGCGGGGCGCTGACCCCCGGCCAGACCATCGTGGAGGCCGTGTCAGGGCCTTTTGCCACAGCGCTGACGCTGGCGGGGCTGACGGCGGGCCACCCGGTGACGCTGGTCATGCCGGAGGACGCCCCCGCCATGCGGCAGGAGAGCCTGCTCCGCCTCGGAGCGCAGATCATCCATACCCCGGCCCAGGCGGGCCTTGCAGGCGCACGGGCGCTGGCAAAAGCCACCGCCGCCGAAAAGGGCTGGTACTATATGGACTGGCTCAACAACGACGACAACCCCACCTATCACCGCCGGGTGACAGGGCCTGCACTGGTGCGCTCCATCGCGCGGGAGGGTTCCAGCATCGTGGACTGCATCGTCATCGGCGTGGGCAGCGGCGGCACCATCACCGGCGTGGGCGAAACGGTCAAGGCGTGGACGAATGACGTCCGCATCGTTGCAGTGGAGCCTTACGAGAGTCAGGCCCTGAGCAGCGGCCTCACTGGCTCCCATGGCATCCCGGACATCGGCTTCGGCCTCGTTCCCGGCAACTACAACTCCTATGTAGTGGACAACATCGCTGCCGTCACCACCGCCGATTCCGTCCGGGCGGCGCAGCGGGTCCTGCGCACCGATGCCATCCCGGCCTCCCCCAGCGCAGGTGCCGCCCTTCACGCAGCGGCCCAGCTTATCGCAAACGGCAAAAGCCGTTCGGCACTGGCCGTGTTCAGCGCACGCCAGAACATACTATAAAAAGGAAACGAGAAGGAATCCATGACAAAAGACATGACGACCGGAGCCATCACGCCCCTTCTGGTCAAATTCACCATCCCGCTGGTGCTGGGCAACCTGTTCCAGCTCACTTATAACGCCGCCGACAGCATCATCGTGGGCAAATTTGTTGGCGAAGACGCCCTTGCCGCCGTCGGCACCTCCAACCCGCTGATGACGCTGGCCATCCTCTTCATCAACGGTCTCTGCCTCGGTGCCGGCATCCTTGTCAGCACGGCCTATGGTGCCGGAGACACCCAGCGCGTGGAGCGTCAGGTCTCCACCACTGCCATCGCAGGCACGGTGTTCTCGCTGGTCTTTTCGGCCCTCTGCGTTCTGCTGGCGACGCCGCTGCTCCGGCTGATGCAGGTTCCGGAAGAGATCCTGCCCATCGCGGTGCAGTACCTCCGCATCGTCTTTGCGGGCCTCATCTTCACCTTCTTTTACAACTTTCTCGCCGCCACCATGCGGGCGCTGGGCGACAGCAAGAGCGCCCTTTACTTTTTGATGATAAGCTCGGTGCTGAACATCGGCGGCGACCTCTTCTTTGTCGAGGTGCTGGGCTGGGGCAGCGAAGGCTGCGCCCTCTCCACCGTCCTCAGCGAGGCGCTCTGCTGTGTGCTCTGCGTCGTCTACATCCAGTTCAAAGTCCCCGTCCTTCAGCTGGGGCGACGCTGGCTCGTCTTTGACGGCTCTCTGCTGCGCAGCACCGTCCAGTACGGCTGGACCAGCGCCATGCAGCAGGCCACCGTCCAGCTGGGCAAGATTGCCGTGCAGGCCATCGTCAACACTCTGGGCATCAACGCAATGGCCGCTTTCACCGCCGCCAGCCGGGTGGACGACTTCACCTATATGCCCCAGCAGAACATCGCCCACGCTATGACCACCCTGATGGCTCAGAACCACGGTGCCGGCAAAAAGGAGCGGGTGCGTCAGGGCTTTTTCTGCGGCCTGCGCATCGAGCTCATCTACGGTTTCTGCCTGATGGCCGTCTGCCTGCTCTTCGCCCGTCCCATCATCTCCCTCTTCGTGGATGACCCCGCCGTCATCGACCTGGGCGTCAAGTTCCTGCGGTGCGCCTCCCTCTTCTACCTGATGCCCGGCGTGACCAACGGCATCCAGGGCGGCTTCCGCGGCCTCGGCGATTTGAAGATCACCCTGAACAGCAGTATGCTCAACATGGGCTTCCGCGTGGCCGCCGCCGCTGTGCTGGTGCTGGTACTCAAGGTAGACCTTCAAATCATGCCTGTGAGCTACGGCATCGGCTGGCTGTCCATGCTGGTCTATGAGCTGCCCCTGCTCATCCGCTACATGAAAGAGGACAAACTTTAACTCCGACAAAAAAGAGCAGGGCGTGCAGCCATACGGCCGCACGCCCTGCTCTTTTTCGCTTTCAGGCTATTTACAAGAAGTTACTTATTCTTGTACATTTCCTCGTAGTATTTCTGATAGTTGCCGCTGGTGATGTGCTCCATCCACTCCTCGTGGTCGAGGTACCAGTCAATGGTCAGGACGATGCCCTTCTCGAAGGGAGTCTCAGGATACCAGCCAAGGTCGTTCTTGATCTTGGTGGGGTCGATGCCATAGCGGCGGTCGTGGCCCAGACGGTCAGCGACGTGCTTGATGAGGTCTTCGCTGATGCCGTCGTCCTTCAGGCGGTCGTGCAGCTGCTCGATGATGGTCTTGACGATGAAGATGTTGGGGCGCTCGTTGTGGCCGCCGACATTGTAGACCTCGCCCACCTTGCCGCCGTTGCAGACCATATCAATAGCCTTGCAGTGGTCCTCAACGTACAGCCAGTCGCGGATCTGCATACCGTCACCGTAGACGGGCAGCTGCTTGTGGTGCTTGACGTTGTTGATCATCAGCGGGATGAGCTTCTCGGGGAACTGGTAGGGGCCGTAGTTGTTGGAGCAGCGGGTGATGTTGATGGGCATACCGTAGGTGTCGTGGAATGCCATGACGAACATATCAGCGCTGGCCTTGGAGGAAGAGTAGGGGCTGTGGGGACAGAGCGGGGTGGTCTCCATGAAGAAGCCCTCAGCGCCCAGAGCGCCGTAGACCTCATCGGTGGACACCTGCAGGTACTTCTTGCCCTCTTTCCAGGTCTTGGCGTCGGCGTCGTACCAGGCTTCCTTGGCGCGCTGCAGCAGGTTGACGGTACCCATCACGTTGCTCTGGACGAAAATTTCAGGGTTCTTGATGGAGCGGTCAACATGGCTCTCAGCGGCAAAGTTGATGACGTAATCGAAATCGTACTTTGCAAACAGGCTCTCGACCAGCTCCTTGTCGCAGATGTCGCCCTGCACAAAGACGTGGCGGGGGTCGCCCTCAACGTCCTTCAGGTTCTCGAGGTTGCCGGCGTAGGTCAGCTTATCGAGGTTGACCAGCAGGATCTCGGGGTACTTCTTGAGCATATAATGCACAAAGTTGGAACCAATAAAACCGGCGCAGCCGGTGATAAGATATTTTTTCATAATATGATTTTCCTCAGTGTTCTCTTCATTTTCAGCAGCCTTGCCCTCTCCGTAACCTTCGGTGACTGAGAGGGTCATTTCATCCCATTGTCGCCGTCCCAGTGCTCAAAGAAGCAGGCCAGCGCGTCCTTCCAGTCGCGGACGTCGTTGCCGACGGTGCAGCGGAGCATCCGGTTGTCCAGAGCGCTCCACTTGGGGCGGTCGGCGCTGTCCGGGTGCTTTGCCTTGTACTCTTCGCTGGTGCAGGGAGACACGGTGGCGTCCACGCCGGACAGGCGGATGATCTCCGATGCGAAATCATACCAGGAGCAGATGCCCTCGCCGGTGCAGTGATACAGGCCGTACTCGTGGGTCACGCAGAGCTGCAGGATCTCGTGGGCCAGATCGACGGCGTTGGTCGGGTTGCCGCACTGGTCGTTGACAACTTCCAGCTTGCCGAACTTTTTGCCGGCGTTCACGATGGTCTTGACGAAGTTTTTGCCGTAGTAGCTGTAGAGCCATGCCGTGCGGACGATGAAGTGGCGGTGGCAGAACTGCTCCACATACTTCTCACCCATGAGCTTGGTGGAGCCGTAGGCGCTGATGGGGCCGGGAATGGTTGCCTCATCCTGCGGGATGCCGCCGTTCTCGCGGCCGGAGAAGACATAATCCGTAGAGACGTGTACCAGACGTGCGCCGGTCTTGGTGGCGGCCTGTGCCAGATTGCGGGGGCCGATGGCGTTGGCCTTGAAGGCAGTGTCATGGTTCACCTCGCAGCCATCCACGTTGGTGAAAGCGGCGCAGTTGATGATGACGTCCGGGCGCTGACGGCGGATGAAGTCATCCACCATCTTGTAGTTGGTGATGTCCAGCTCCGGCAGGTCCACCGGAATGACCGTGGCGCTCACCAGCTTCTCGGGGATGGGGCCAAGCTCACTGCGGCCTTCCCGGAGCTGCTTGATGATCTCGGTGCCAAGCTGGCCTCTGCAGCCGGTAACAATGATTTTCATGCGGATACCGCCTCTCTTAATACTTCAGTTTACCGTCGGCCACATTCTTGAGGTGCTGGCCGTAGGGGCTCTTGCCGTAGCGCTCTGCGCTTTCCAGCAGGGTGTCGCGGTCGATCCAGCCGTACTTGAATGCGATCTCCTCGGGGGCGCTGATCTTGATGCCCTGACGCTTCTCGATCATCCGCACAAAGTCGGCTGCCTCCACGAGGCTGTCCATCGTGCCGGTGTCCAGCCATGCAAAGCCGCGGCCCAGCAGCTGGACGTCCAGCTCATCCTGCTTGAGGTACATATCGTTCAGGGTCGTGATCTCCAGCTCACCGCGGGCGGAGGGCTTGACCTGCTTTGCCATCTTAACGACTTCCTTGTTGTAGAAGTACAGGCCGGTGATGGCGTAGTTGCTCTTGGGATGCTGGGGCTTTTCCTCGACGCTCAGCACCTTGCCGTTTGCGTCGAACTCCACGATGCCGAAGCGCTCGGGGTCCGGCACATAGTAGCCGAAGACGGTGCAGCGGCCCTTGTTCTCGGCATTGGAGACAGCACTCTTCAAAATCTTGGAGAAGCCGTTGCCGTAGAAGATGTTGTCGCCCAGGATCATTGCGCAGCAGTCGTCGCCGATGAACTCTTCACCGAGGATGAAAGCCTGAGCCAGGCCGTCCGGGGACGGCTGGACCTTATATTGCAGATGGATGCCGTACTGGCTGCCATCGCCCAGCAGCGCCTCGAAGCGGGGCGTGTCGGTGGGGGTCGAGATGATGAGGATGTCCTGGATGCCCGCCAGCATGAGGGTGGACAGCGGATAATAGATCATCGGCTTGTCATAGACGGGCAGCAGCTGTTTGCTGGTGACCATCGTCAGCGGATAGAGCCGGGTGCCGGCACCGCCGGCCAGAATGATACCTTTCATTTTGTGCACTCCTTATATTATGAAATAAAAAAGTTGTGCAGCTTGTACAAGGCCCGGCAGCGTATCCGCTGGGTCCTGTATGGATTCAAAGCGGAGCTGCGTCCGCTGTAAACATTGTTGGTGGTAATACGCCGCCAGCCGCCGGGCTTCCCGCGCCACGCGCGCTGGCAGGATTTCGCTATGCACTACTGGCAAGCTTGCGATAGTATTACACCTTATTCTACTATCAAATCGAAAAAAAAGCAAGGAAAGAGCGCTCTCCACAAAAATTTTTGTGGAGAGCGC
>NZ_JBBNIH010000112.1:0-17128 GCF_040094125.1 Faecalibacterium longum | reverse complement strand
AAGAGAACCAGAAAACCACCAGCGATTTCGACGCGCTGGACCCACGAGAAAGGGGCTGCTCGCCCCTTTCAGACCCCAACGGAGAAGTCGAAACGGAAAAAAGCTAGCCGCTTCGCTAAACGCTTTTTTCTCGTTTCTCCGTTTTACGGCTTCGCCGATGGTGTTACATCTCTGATAAACTTTACGTCCAGCAAAGAGGCAATGCCGCTTTACTTCTTCGTCAGCGACTTCATCAGACCGCCGTCGGCGATGATCTTCTGGATGAACGGCGGGAAGGGTTCGGCCTGGAAAGTCTTGCCGGTGGTCTCATCGGTGATGACGCCGGTATCAAAATCCACGCTGACAGTATCGCCTGCGCTGATGGCGTCCACGGCCTCGGGGCATTCCATGATGGGCAGGCCGATGTTGATGCTGTTGCGGTAGAAGATGCGTGCGAAGCTCTTGGCGATGACGACAGAGATTCCGGCGGTCTTGATGGCCAGCGGTGCGTGCTCACGGGAGGAGCCGCAGCCGAAGTTCCAACCGCCCACCATGATGTCGCCGTCCTTGACGTTGTTGATGAAGTCCTTGTCAATGTCCTCCATGCAGTGGCTGGCCAGCTCTCTGGCATCCTGCGTGTTCAGGTGGCGGGCCGGGATGATGACGTCGGTATCCACGTTATCCGGGTATTTGAAAACAGAACCGTTTGCGTTGTTCATGGGTGACTCTCCTTTTCTCAGACCGTGCGGGGGTCGGTGATGTAGCCGGTCAGTGCGCTGGCGGCAGCGGTAGCGGGCGAAGCCAGATACACCTCGCTCTTGACGTGGCCCATGCGGCCCACGAAGTTGCGGTTGGTGGTGGAGACGCAGCGCTCACCCTCGGCGAGGATGCCCATGTAGCCGCCGAGGCAGGGGCCGCAGGTGGGGGTGGAGACGATGCAGCCCGCGTCGATGAAGGCCGTCGTCCAGCCGCGGAGGATGCACTCCTTGTACACGGCCATGGTGGCGGGGATGATGATGCCGCGCACGCCCTTTGCGATGTGTTTGCCCTTCAGGATGTTGTAAGCGGCCTCCATATCCTCGAGGCGGCCATTGGTGCAGCTGCCGATGACCACCTGGTCGATTTTGATGTCCTTGCCCTCGCTGGCGGGGTGGGTGTTCTCGGGCAGGTGGGGGTAGCTGACGGTCGGCTCGAGGGCAGAGAGGTCGATTTCAATGGTCTTCTCATACTCGGCGTCCGGGTCGGCCTCATAGAACACCGGCTCGCGCTGGCTGCGGCCCTTGAGATAAGCCTTGGTCACGTCGTCCACGGGGAAGATGCCGTTCTTGGCACCGGCCTCGATGGCCATGTTGCAGATGCTCAGGCGGTCGTCCATGGAGAGGGAAGCGACGCCCGGGCCGGTGAACTCCATCGACTTATACAGCGCACCATCCACGCCGATCATACCGATGATGTGGAGGATGAGGTCTTTGCCGGAAACTTTCGGCGGCAGCTTGCCGTTCAGCACGAACTTGATGGCGGCAGGCACCTTGAACCATGCCATGCCGGTAGCCATGCCGGCGGCCATATCGGTGGAGCCAACGCCGGTGGAGAATGCGCCCAGTGCGCCGTAAGTACAGGTGTGGCTGTCGGCGCCGATGACGCAGTCACCGGCTGTCACGATGCCTTTTTCGGGCAGCAGAGCGTGCTCGATGCCCATCTGGCCCACATCGTAGAAATTGAGGATGTCGTACTTGTTGGCGAACTCGCGGCACTGCTTGGACTGGGTCGCGCTCTTGATGTCCTTGTTGGGAACGAAGTGGTCGAGGACGATGGCGATGTGCTCTTTGTCGAACACGCCGTTGAAGCCCGCCTTTTCGAACTCGTTGATGGCGACGGGGGTAGTGATGTCATTGCCCAGCACGATGTCGAGCTTGGCGTTGATGAGCTGGCCTGCCTTGACCTCGGCGAGGCCTGCGTGTGCGGCCAGAATTTTCTGCGTCTGGGTCATTCCCATGGTTCATTCTCCTTTTGATACTCTCTCAAAAATCTCTCTTTATTTATTGTTGATCGCGCTGACCAGTGCATGGATACCGGCCACGATAATATCGGTATCGGTGCCTGCACCCCAGGTGACGATGCCGTCGCCCCACTCGAGGCCGACGTAGGAAGCGGCGCGGGAGGTGGAGCCTTCGTCCAGACTGTGCTCGGAGTAAGTTTCCAGGTGGAAGTCCATGCCGGTGGCGCTCTGGATAGCGTTTGCCACAGCATCCAAACGGCCATTACCCACCGAGGTGACCACCTTGCGCTGACCGTTCAGATCCAGCGTGACGGTGGCGGTGATGCCGTTGACCTGTGCAAAGTGGGCCTCGACGACAGACAGGGGCTTCGACTTGTTGAGGAAGGTATCCTCGAAGATGTGGAGCACTTCGCCTGCGCTCAGCTCCTTGTGGCTGTGGTCGGACACGCTCTTGACCTTGTAGCCCAGCGCCTCGCGCATCTTGGCGGGCAGGTTGTAGCCGTAGTTCTGCTCCAGCACGAAGCCGATGCCGCCCTTGCCGCTCTGGCTGTTGATGCGGATGACGTCGGCGTCGTAGGTGCGGCCGATGTCGTGGGGGTCCACCGGGATATAGGGGCAGGTCCAGCGGTGGTCGCCCTTCTCCTTGCGGTAGGCCATGCCCTTTGCAATGGCGTCCTGATGGCTGCCCGAGAAGGCGGCGAACACCAGCTGGCCGGCGTAGGGGGTGCGCTCGTAGATGTGCATCCGGGTGACCCGCTCATAGGTGGCGCAGATGGCGGGCATATCGGAGAAGTCCAGCTTCGGGTCTACGCCGTGGCTGTACATATTCATGGCGAGGGTCACAGCGTCCACGTTGCCGGTGCGCTCGCCGTTGCCGAAGAGGCAGCACTCCACCCGCTGAGCGCCTGCCAGAACGGCCAGCTCTGCACAGGCGACGCCGGTGCCGCGGTCATTATGCGGGTGGGTGGAGATGATGACGCTGTCGCGGTACTTGAGGTGCTTGTCGCAATACTCAATTTGATTTGCATAGACATGGGGCATACTCATCTCGACCGTGACCGGCAGGTTGATGATCATGGGGCGGTCGGGGGTGGGCTGCATGATGTCCAGGACCGCGTTGCAGACCTCAACGGCGTAGTCCACCTCGGTGCCGGTGAAGCTCTCGGGGCTGTACTCGAAGAGGAAGTTGCCCTCATACTCCTCGCTCAGCTGCTTGACCAGCTTTGCGCCGTCCACGGCGATCTGCTTGATCTCCTCCTTAGACTTGTGGAACACCTGCTCGCGCTGGGCGACGGAGGTGGAATTATAGAAGTGGATGACCGCACGAGGTGCGCCCTTGACAGCCTCGAAGGTGCGGCGGATGATATGGTCGCGGCACTGGGTCAGCACCTGCACGGTGACATCGTCGGGGATCATGTTCTTCTCGATGAGAGTACGGAGGAACTCGTACTCCGTCTCGCTGGCGGCCGGGAAGCCGACTTCGATTTCCTTGAAGCCAATTTTGACCAGCATCTGGAAGAATTCCAGCTTTTCCTCGAGGCTCATGGGGACGATAAGGGCCTGATTGCCGTCGCGCAGGTCCACGCTGCACCAGGTGGGAGCTTTCTCGATGTGGTCTTTCTTGACCCAGCTGTCATAGCCGGCGGGGACCGGGTAATATCCCGGTGCGTACTTGGTAGCGTCCATCATAATTCTTGTCCTCCATTTTTGCTGTGTCAACCTCTCAGTCTCGCATTCGCTCGACAGGGCCGGGTTGCGGCAGCGCGTCAGCGCTGACTGAGAGGTTGACTCCTTTTATCAAACGAAAAGGCTCCCGTCTCTCAAAGGACGAAATCCCCTGAGAGACGAGAGCCTGTAATTTCTGTTACAGGGCACCCGTGGTACCACTCTCTTTGCTGTGCCAAAAGCACAGCCGCTCTGCACGATCGGCTTTTTGAGGCGAATCGCTGCCCTTATAACGGTGGGCTTCCGTCAGGACCTACTGTCTGCTTCAGTCCTGCCGCTCAGGGGCCAGTAACCGAGACCCTCTGCACCGCCTTGCACCATCCGGCGGCTCTCTGCACGCAGAAGAAAATCGTTTTTTCCCCGTCAACGCATTTGCGCTTTGTTCAAAGTGGTTTCATTTTAGCAAAACCCGCCGCCCCTGTCAAGCAGTTTTGCTCACAATTAAAATGAAACGATTTCACATAAATAGCAGCATAAATTTTCAAAATTTGCGGGTGGATTCTTTGCTTTGTTAAGAATCTGCGAAGTTTTTGCAAAGTTCGCCTCGAAACGCTGGTTTCTGAAATGGCGTCGTGGTATGCTGGTTGCAACACAAGGAGGGATCCCCATGAAAGAAGTCAAGACCCCCAAAAAGCCATTGGCTATTTACTACGCCATTGTATTACTGGTGCTGATGCTGCTCAACTTCGTGCTCGTGCCGTGGATGAGCGAACGGCAGGTAAAAGAAGTGGACTACGGCACCTTCATGTCTATGACCGAGGACAAAGACATCGGCCGGGTGGATGTGGAATCGAACCAGATCATCTTTACTGATAAAGACGAAAAGCAAATTTACAAGACCGGCCTGATGAACGACCCTGACCTGACCCAGCGCCTCTACGACGCAGGCGCACAGTTTTCCAGCGAGATTGTCGAGCAGGCTTCGCCCCTGATGAGCTTTCTGCTGAGCTTTGTGCTGCCCATCGTCCTCTTCGTCTGTCTGGGCAATTTCATGAACAAAAAGCTCATGGAAAAGGCCGGCGGCGCGAACTCAATGATGTTCGGCGGCGTGGGTAAGTCCAACGCCAAGGTCTACGTCCAGTCCACCCACGGCATCCGCTTTGCGGATGTGGCCGGCGAAGATGAGGCCAAAGAGAACTTACAGGAGATCGTAGATTATCTGCACGACCCCAAGAAATACGAAGAGATCGGTGCCTCGATGCCCAAGGGCATCCTGCTCGTCGGCCCTCCGGGTACCGGCAAGACCATGCTGGCAAAGGCCGTGGCGGGCGAATCCAACGTGCCGTTCTTCTCCATCTCCGGCTCGGAGTTTGTGGAGATGTTCGTGGGCATGGGCGCGTCCAAAGTCCGTGATTTGTTCAAGCAGGCCAAGGAAAAAGCCCCCTGCATCGTGTTCATCGACGAGATAGACGCCATTGGCCAGAAGCGCAACAGCGGCCAGCTGGGCGGCAACGACGAGCGCGAGCAGACCCTGAACCAGCTGCTCACCGAGATGGACGGCTTCGAGGGCAACAGCGGCGTCATCATCCTCGCGGCCACCAACCGTCCGGATTCCCTTGACCCGGCTCTGACCCGTCCCGGCCGCTTTGACCGCCGTGTTCCTGTGGAACTGCCCGACCTCAAGGGCCGCGAAGAGATCCTGAAGGTCCACGCCAAGAAAGTCGCTCTTGCCCCCGGCATCGACTTCAACACCGTGGCCCGGATGGCCTCCGGTGCCTCCGGCGCAGAGCTGGCCAACATCGTCAACGAAGCCGCCCTGCGGGCCGTGCGCGCCGGCCGCAAGTCGGTCACGGAAGCCGACCTCGAGGAGAGCATCGAGGTGGTCATTGCAGGCTACCAGAAGAAGAACTCCATCCTCACCGACAAGGAAAAGTGCATCGTAGCCTATCATGAGATCGGCCACGCACTGGTGGCGGCGCTTCAGAATCACTCCGCACCCGTGCAGAAGATCACCATCATCCCCCGCACCTCGGGCGCACTGGGCTACACCATGCAGGTCGAAGAAGGCAACCACTACCTGATGACCAAGGAAGAGCTGGAAAATAAGATCGCCACCCTCACCGGCGGACGTGCTGCCGAGGAAGTGGTGTTCGGCTCCATCACCACCGGCGCGTCCAACGACATCGAGCAGGCCACCAAGCTTGCCCGCGCCATGCTCACCCGTTACGGCATGAGCAAAGAGTTCGACATGGTGGCCCTGGAGACGGTGAACAACCAGTATCTGGGCGGCGACACCTCGCTGGCCTGCTCGGCCCAGACCCAGCGCGAGATCGACCAGCGGGTCGTGGAGCTGGTAAAGGTCCAGCACGAAAAGGCCATCAAGATCCTCACCGACAACCGTGCAAAGCTCGACGAGCTGGCGAAGTACCTTTATGAAAAGGAGACCATCACCGGCGACGAGTTCATGGCTATCCTTGAGGAAAAAGATTCCAGCAAAAATTAAAATAGGATCTCTGCAATAATCCAGCCGCCGTATCCGTATTCATTACAGATACGGCGGTTTTCTGATACGCCGTACCGCTGATAAAAGCATTTGGGATAAACCTCTCCGTCAGCGCACCAGCGCTGACGGAGAGGTTGACTTCCTACATCTACAGGAGGATACTACTATGAGACTGCTGAACAAGAACACTGCCCGCCGCGCTGCCGCTGCTGCCGCTCTGCTGACCATGACCGCCGCCATGAGCGTGGGTGCCTTTGCCGCCGACGCCGAGGACGTGACCGTTGCCGGTTATCTGCCCCCTCAGTCGTCCGAGGTCATGGTTCAGGGTGACATTGCTCTCCACTCTGACGTTCCGGTGGGGGAGGTAGACCCCAACTACGGCGGCTACGCTTCCCCGGTGGAGAACCCCATTCAGGGCAACGTGATGATGATCTCCGACGAAACTCCCCTGCCCTCTGACACGCCGGTGGAGAAGAGCGAAGCCCGCTACACCGTCAAGGGCCTGCTGGGCAAGCAGGTGCTCTACACCGCCCGTCAGGAAGGCCGCGTGCTGACGCTGGACGCCCCCGATGACAACGCCACCTTCCGCACCACCATCCTCGACATGCAGACCCTGATGAATCAGGGCGTAAGCACGCTGGTGCTCAAGACCGGCAAGACTTCCACCACTCTGAACCTGACTCTGCTGTGCCAGGATCAGAAGCCCGGCACCCGGGTCACTCTGCGCCACCTCGGCAGCAGCGCTCACCTCACCGTGGGCTTCCGCAGCCGCCGCGATCTCATCGTTGGCCGATAAGCTTTTCCCTCTCTCCTCTTCGTTTTCCATAGATACTTTTTCCCTCAGACGCAAAAGACCCCCGCTGCAAACACAGCGGGGGTCTTACTGTTTATCAAATGGTCCCGTCCGAGCCGTTCTCGCTCTGCTCCGATGCATAGAGCACCATCAGGTGGTTTGCGGATGCTTCGAGCTGGCTCTTGGCCTGACGGAGGTTCGCTTCTTCCGTCTCGTTCATCTTTTCGGGTTTATCCTTCCGCAGGCAGCGGCGGAGATTCGCCACATCGGCTTTGATGCGGTTCTTCTCCTCTTTATCCAGCTCCTTCTTGCACTTGGAGAGGGCCTCGTCCACCTTATAAGCCAGCACCTCGGCCTGATTGTGGAGGTCAAGCCGCTCTTTGCGGCGGCTGTCCTCGGCCTCGTAGGCGGCCGCGTCGGCCATGGCACGCTGGATCTCATTCTCCGAGAGGTTCGTGCTGCCGGTGATGGTGATGTTCTGCTCCCGGCCGGTGCCGAGGTCTTTGGCCGAGACTTTCACGACGCCGTTGACGTCAATATCAAAGGTGACTTCGATTTGGGGCTTGGACGAGAAGCTGGCCCGGATGCCGTTCAGCTTGAACTTGCCGAGGCTCTTATTGTCGCGGGCGAAATGCCGCTCACCCTGCAGGACGTTGATCTCCACACTGGTCTGCATGGGGCGGGCCGTGGTGAATATCTGGCTCTTGCGGGTGGGTATCATGCTGTTGCGGGTGATGAGGGGGGTCGCCACGCCGCCCAGTGTCTCGATCGAGAGGGTCAGCGGGGTGACGTCCATCAGCACAAGGCCCTGCGCCGCTGCACCAGAAGCGCCAGCCAGCTTGCCGCCGCCCTGTAACAGACCGCCCTGCACAGCGGCACCCATCGCCACGCATTCGTCGGGGTTGAGGCTGTGGCTCGGTTCACAGCCCAGCAGTTCCTTCACCTGACGCTCGACGGCAGGCATCCGGGTGCTGCCGCCGACGAGAAGGACTTTGCCCAGCTGCGAAGCCGAGATGCCGGCATCCCGCAGCGCGTTCTGCACCGGGGCCACCGTCCGTGCCAGCAGGTCGCCGGTCATCATCTCGAACTGGGGGCGGGAGATGGTCAGATCGAGGTGGTGGGGGCCATCCTTGCCCACAGCGATGAAGGGCAGATTGAGCTGGGCCGAGAGGGCGCTGGACAGCTCTTTCTTGGCCTTTTCGGCCTCTTCTTTCAGGCGTCCCATGGCGGCGGGGTCGCGGGAGAGGTCGATGCGGTCCGATTTCTTGAACTCTGCCACGGCGTATTCCACGATGCGCTGGTCGAAGTCGTCACCGCCGAGGCGGGTATCGCCGCCGGTGGCCAGCACCGTAAAGGTGCCGTCTTCGATCTCGATGATGGAGACGTCGAAGGTGCCGCCGCCGAGGTCGTAGACCAGGATCTTCTGGGGCGCTTCGTTGTCAAGGCCGTAGGCCACAGCGGCGGCGGTAGGCTCATTGATAATGCGCAGGACGTTCAGGCCTGCGATGCGGCCCGCATCCTGGGTGGCCTTGCGCTGGCTGTCGTCAAAGTAAGCGGGGACGGTGATGACGGCCTCCGTCACCGGCTCACCCAAGTAGCTCTCGGCGTCGCGGCGTATCTTGGTCAGTATCATGGCGCTGATCTCCTGCGGAGTCAGGTCTTTGCCGTCGATGTGGACGCGGTAATCGCTGCCCATATGCCGCTTGATGCTGGACACCGTCCGGCCGGAGTTGGTGGCAAGCTGGCGCTTTGCCGCGCCGCCCACCAGACGCTCGCCGTCTTTGGTGAACGCCACCACGCTGGGGGTGGTGCGCTCTCCCTCTGCGTTGGTGATGACGACGGGCTTGCCGCCCTCCACCACTGCCACGCAGCTGTTCGTGGTGCCAAGGTCAATACCGATCACTTTGCTCATTCTGGTCGTCCTCTCTGTTTTTGCGACGCGCATATTTTTCCTTCAATATCATATCGGTTCCGTATGACGATTTCTTAGAGCATTTGTAAAGATTTTGTGTTTCCGCTCATTCTCTCTCGAGCAGCTGGCGGATGACGGCCTCCGTCTCGTCCAGCCAGCTCTGGGCCGTCTCGTCCCCCTCTTCTTTGCGGACGAGGAAGCCCTGCTTCGCCTCAGCCAGCTGAGCCAGCGCCTTTTTGCGGGAGATATACTGGGTCTCATACTGGGCCACCCGCAGGCAGACCTGCGGCATATAGGCAATGTCGGGGGTGGAGGCGCAGAGTTTCTGAGCCTTGCGGTAGGCCCGCAGAGCCGCACCGGCCCCTTTTCCCTGCACCATGGCATCGTCGCCCAGCGCCACCCATGCGGCCACATCGCCGGCGTCGGCAGCTTTTTTCCAGAACTTGCGGGCCTGTGCAGGGCTCTTGCGGCAGCCCCGGCCCTCGTAGAGCATCTCGCCCATCATGGCAAGGCCCTCGGCGCAGCCCTCTTCGGCAGAGAGCTGATAATAGTGCATCGCGTCGTCCCAGCGTTCCTCGGCCATGGCATGGTTGCCGGCCCGCAGCTCCGCTTCGCCCGGCTCATCGGTGTCGTGGCTGGCGTGGAGCAGACCGTTCAAAAGCGAGCAGTCCAGCGTGGCAGAGCTGGTCCACGGGTCGATGACCACGCCGTCGATGCTGTCCGAGTCCAGCGCCATCTGCATGGCGGAAGCCAGAAGCCGTTCCGCCATAGGGCGGCTGGCCGTGCCTTTATCGGCCTCCGCCATCTTCACTGAGGTGAACACCGGCAGGTAACACCGGCCCTTCTGGGTACGCAGGGTCCAGGGCTGCAGGTCTTTCGCTTTCTCCGCCGGGACAGGATGCTCCGCCCACGGGGCGGCCCCGTCCGGCTGGTCGGACGCAGCTTCCAGCGGCACCAGGACCCTGGTGTCCAGCTCGAGGGCATAGTTGATGGCGTTCATCAGCGCCCAGAAGCTCTCCTCGTTCTGGCCCTTATAGAGCACTGCCACAGCCCGCTCTATCGCCGGACAGCCCGTACCCAGCGGCCCGTATTCCGGCAGCTTTTTGCGGTCTGCCGCGCCCACCGGGCGCAGCCGCAGCCGTGCCGCACCATCTTTTGCCATTGCATCCACCATTCTTTCCGTTGAGATTCCTTTCCAGTATAGCAGGATTTTCCGGTTTTCTCAATCTCCGGAGCCGAAATCTGCATCCAGAGCCGGTTTTCTTTGGCAAAAAACATAGCATTCCTGTTGGGAGTGCGTTATAATAAGGAGCGTCTCGACTAAATGTATGAAAGAAAGGGAGTATCGAGCCTTGAACAAAATGCTTCGCTATCTCAGCGACTACAAGCGCGAGAGCGTGCTTGCACCGCTTTTCAAGATGCTGGAAGCTACGTTTGACCTGTTCGTGCCGCTTGTGATGGCCGACATCGTCAACGTGGGTATCGCGGCCCACGATTTCCACTACATCCTCGTGCGGTGCGGCATCCTGCTGCTTCTGGCCATCGTCGGCCTCGCGTGCAGCCTGACGGCCCAATACTTCTCGGCCAAAGCCGCCGTGGGTTATTCCACCGGTCTGCGTCATGCGCTGTTTGAGCACATCCAGACGCTGAGCTTTTCCGAGATGGACACCATGGGCACCAGCACCCTCATCACCCGGATGACCAGCGACGTCAATCAGGTGCAGAGCGGATTGAACCTCTTCCTCCGCCTGTTCCTGCGCAGCCCCTTCGTGGTGTTCGGCGCCATGATCATGGCCTTTACGGTCAACTTCCGCGCCGCCCTCATCTTCGTGGTGGCTATCCCGCTGCTGAGCGTCGTGGTCTTCGGCGTCATGGTCATCACCCGGCCGCTCTATAAGTCGGTGCAGACCCGCCTCGACCGGGTTCTGGGCCTCACCCGCGAAAACCTGACCGGCGTGCGCGTCGTCCGCGCCTTCGACAAGGAAAAGAGCGAGGTGGACCGCTTCGAGGACGCCAATGAACTGCTGACCAAAATACAGCTCCACGTGGGCCACATCTCCGCCCTGATGAACCCGCTGACCTACGTTATCATCAACCTTGCCATCGTGGCGCTGCTGTATGTAGGCAGCATCGAGATAAGCATCGGCGGCATGGCCTCCGGCGACGTCATCGCGCTGGTCAACTATATGAACCAGATCCTGGTCGAGCTGGTCAAGCTGGCCAACCTCATCGTTCAGGTGAGCAAGGCTCTGGCCTGTGCAGGCCGTGTGCAGGCGGTTCTGGACACAAAGCCCGGCATGGAGTTCCCGGCTGAGCTCACCGGCAATGTTCCGGCGGAAAAGGCCGACGACGCCGTCCGTTTCGACCATGTGAGCCTGACCTATAAGGGCGCAGGCGCACCCAGCCTCTCTGACATCAATTTCACCGCCAAGCGCGGCCAGACCATCGGCGTCATCGGCGGCACCGGCAGCGGCAAATCCAGCCTCATCAGCCTCATCCCCCGCTTCTACGACGCCACCGAGGGCAGTGTGGAGATCATGGGCCGACCGGTCCGGCAGTACCCTCGCGCCGACCTGCGCGGCAAGGTGGCTGTGGTCATGCAGAAGGCCCAGCTCTTCGGCGGCACCATCCGCTCCAACCTGCTCTGGGGCAGTCAGAATGCCTCCGACGCCGACCTCTGGGCTGCGCTGGAAACGGCACAGGCTGCGGAGTTCGTGAAAGCCAAGCCCCTCGGCCTCGACGAGCCGGTGGAGCAGGGCGGACGCAACCTCTCCGGCGGTCAGAAACAGCGTCTGACCATCGCCCGCGCCCTCGTAGGCAAGCCGGACATCCTCATCCTCGACGACAGTGCCAGCGCACTGGACTACGCCACCGACGCGGCCCTGCGCAAGGCTCTGGCTGCTCTGCCGGGCGATCTGACCGTCTTCATCGTCAGCCAGCGCGCCGCCAGCCTGCAGCACGCCGACCAGATCATCGTGCTGGACGATGGCCGCATGGTGGGCCTTGGCCGTCACGCCGAGCTGCTGGAAAGCTGCCCGGTCTACAAGGAAATTTACGAGAGCCAGTTCAAGAAAGGGGATGCGCAGAAATGAGTGCAAAAGCAAAAAGCAAGCTGACCCCTGAACAGCAGAAGGCCACCATGACCCGGGTGCTGCAGAAAATCAAGCCCTACGGCTTCTTCGTGGTGTGCAGCCTCATCGTGGCCGCTGTGAGCGTGGCGGCCCAGCTGTATATCCCCATCCTCTGCGGCAGTGCCATCGACATGATGCTGGGCAAAGGTGCCGTGGACCACGCGGGCGTGCTGCGCATCATCTACGAGATCATCGTGGTGGCTGTTGTCGCCGCCTTTGCGCAGTGGCTGCTGAGCGTCTGCAACAACCGCATCACCTTCGCAGTCAGCCGTGACCTGCGCAACGCCGCCATGCGGAAGATCCAGACCCTTTCCCTCTCTTACCTCGACAGCCATCCTTCCGGCGACATCGTGAGCCGGATGGTGGCCGATGTGGATACCTTCGCGGACGGCCTGCTGATGGGCTTCACCCAGCTGTTCTCGGGTGTGCTGACCATCCTCGGCACTCTGCTCTTCATGTTGCAGCAGAATGTCCCCATCACGCTGGTGGTGGTCTGCATCACCCCGCTGAGCCTTGTGGTGGCCAGCTTTCTCGCAAAGCGTAGCTACAAGTATTTCCAGAGCCAGAGCACCGTGCGCGGCGAGCAGACTGCCCTTGTCAACGAGATGATAGAGGGTCAGAAGGTCGTGCAGGCCTTCGGCCACGAGGCCCAGAGCCTCGAGGCTTTTGACGAGGTGAATGGCCGACTGCAGAACGTGAGCCTGAAGGCCATCTTCTTCTCCAGCATGACCAACCCCGCCACCCGCTTCGTCAACAACATCGTCTACGCAGGCGTCGGCCTCGTGGGCGCGATCTATGCCGTAGCCGGAGGCATCACCATCGGCCAGCTGAGCATCTTCCTGAACTACGCCAACCAGTACACCAAGCCCTTCAACGAAATTTCCGGCGTCGTGACCGAGCTGCAGAACGCTCTGGCCTGCGCAGCCCGCGTGTTCGAGCTGCTGGACGCCGAAGACCAGACCCCCGAAGCGGAGAACGCCGCAAAGCTCGTGCCGGACGGCCACGTCCAGATCGAGGACGTCTCTTTCCGCTATCTGCCCGACCGCCCGCTCATCGAGGGCCTGTCTCTGGACATCAAGCCCGGCCAGCGCATCGCCATCGTCGGCCCCACCGGCTGCGGCAAGACCACCCTCATCAACCTGCTCATGCGGTTCTATGATGTCAACGGCGGCTCCATCAAAGTCTCCGGCACCGACATCCGGGACGTGACCCGCGCCTCGCTGCGCGGCAGCTACGGCATGGTGTTACAAGATACCTGGCTCCGGGCCGGCACCGTGCGGGAGAACATCGCCTACGGCAAGCCGGACGCCCCCCTCGACGAGGTGGTGGCTGCGGCCAAGGCAGCCCATGCCGACAGCTTCATCCGCCGCCTGCCCGAGGGCTACGACACCGTCATCGCCGAGGACGGCGGCAACATCAGCCAGGGCCAGAAGCAGCTGCTCTGCATCGCCCGCGTGATGCTCTGTCTGCCCCCGATGCTGATTTTGGACGAGGCCACCTCCTCCATCGACACCCGCACCGAGGTGCGTATCCAGGCAGCCTTTGCCCGGATGATGCAGGGCCGCACCAGCTTCATCGTGGCACACCGCCTTTCCACCATCCGGGAGGCCGACGTCATCCTCGTGATGAAGGACGGCCACATCGTGGAGCAGGGCGACCACGATACCCTGCTGGCGCAGGGCGGCTTCTACGCCAAGCTCTACAACAGCCAATTCGAGGGTGTGGAGACTTAACGCTTCAACTTATAGCAATTCAACTTTTTAATGCAACAGCGGCGAATTGCATATCGAAAAGATGCCGTTTGAATGCTGCACTAATTTCTTGACTTGCGATAAAATTTGCGATAAACGATTTTTGGAAGGAATATAATCGTGTCGAAAGATGAATATTTGATTACAGATCCACCCCTTAAAGCGCTGACTGTTTTTGCGATGCCGATGATCCTTGGCAGCTTTTTTCAACAAGTATACAATATGGCCGATTCCATAATAGTTGGTCAATTTGTTGGCTCCTCGGCACTTGCGGCTGTTGGTGCTTGTGCTGCACTGACCAATGTTTTTATTTGTGTGGCGCTTGGTGCTGGTGTGGGCGCAGGTGTGCTTGTAAGCCGCTGTTTTGGTGCAAAAAATTATGGTAAAATGAAAACCATTGTGTCAACGTCCCTGATCAGCTTTTTGATCTTAAGCGTTGTCCTTGGTGTCTTTGGCTTTTGCTTTTCCCATTTCATGATGAGCGGATTACAGACCCCTGCCGATATATTGGAAGAAGCAGTATTGTATCTGCGTGTCTACTTTGTGGGTTTCCCGTTTCTATTCATGTACAACATTCTTTCCACCATGTTCACTTCCATCGGTGAATCCAAAATTCCGTTGGGACTGCTGATCTTCTCATCTATCCTGAATATTTTTATGGATCTCTGGATGGTGGCTGGTCTTGGTCTGGGGGTGTTTGGTGCAGCCCTTGCGACCTTGATCGCACAAGGAATTTCTGCCGTGTTTTCGTTTTTGATCTTTCTGTCTCGGATGCGGCAATACAAGAGCTCCTTTAGCAGGTTCGACCGGCAGGAGCTGTATTCCATGCTTCGCATTGCGGTACCATCGGTTTTGCAGCAGTCCACAGTGTCTATCGGTATGATGATCGTGCAGGCAGTGGTAAATCCCTTCGGCACACAGGCACTTGCCGGGTATGCGGCAACGATGCGGGTAGAAAATGTTTTTTCGCTGATCTTCGTATCCATCGGCAATGCAGTTTCGCCGTTTGTATCCCAGAATCTTGGCGCAAAGAAAATTGAGCGTATCAAAAAAGGTTATCATGCTGCACTGGTGTTGGATCTATGCTTTGCAGTTCTTGCTTTCGTGGTCATTGAAACACTGCACACACAGATTTCCTCGTTGTTCCTGGGAAAAGACGGAACCGCGTTGGCCTATCAGGTGTCTGGTGATTATATGAGATGGCTTGGTTACTTTTTCATCTTCATGGGCATCAAGATGGCAACTGATGGCGTTCTTCGCGGACTTGGAATCATGCGGCCGTTTCTTATTGCAAATATGGTAAACCTTGCAATCCGCTTGTCTGTTGCTTTGATTTGTGCACCGCGTTTTGGCATTGCTTTTGTTTGGCTTGCAGTCCCTGCAGGTTGGCTTGCAAACTTCCTTATTTCCTATGCGGCGCTCAGAAGATCGTGGCCAGAGGATAAAGCAGCGGTATCTCAATGATTTCATACAGTGGAGAGGTGCTTTGTTCTGACGGGTTTCACTTACAGAGAATGTGACGCGAAAAAAATTCGCCGGTGTTCCGTGTGATGATAAAAATAGCCCCCGGCAAGTGATAGGTGTATCGATTCGCCAGGCTCTCGATCTTTGTGCCGTCGATGAACACTTCCTCTTACAACAAAAAATGAGATAGGCAACCCCTTTCGGGGAAGTCTATCTCATTTTTTTCGTTGGGGCTATTTTGCAACAGCCCCATTTTTGTTTGCTCTGTTTTATTTTTTGCGGGTCGGCAATATTTTCTTTTTTACCTGTTTTCGGCTTTCAGCACCGTTGCCTCAGCAGGCGGCGGTGTGAGGGTGGAATGGGCCAGAATAAAGGCAGCGGCGTGGCTGGATGCGATGCGCTGGGCGGCGCGGCGGCGGTCGTTGGAAGCGAAGGTGTGCTCCCCGTCCCGCTTTGCGTCCCAGTGGGCAAGCTCGTCATCCACCTCGGCTTCCGTCGGCCAGAGCTCTTCTTTCTGCGCCACCAGCAGCAGACCCATCCGGCTGCGCAGTTTGCGCTCGGCCTCGGCGTGGAGCCAGGCTCGGAATTCTTCCACCGTCTGGCCCTGCACCTTTAAGTACTGGTCGAAATTGACGCCGTTGGCCTGCATCCGCAGATTGAACTGGCGCTGCTCGGCAAAGTAGTTGCCGGCCACCAGCTGCTTGGGCAGCGGGCCGGTGACGTGTGTACCCAGCTGGGCGATGAGGGCCTGTTCGGCCACGGCGCGGGCCTGCTGGCAGCGCTGGGCGTAGATGTCCTGCGTCACCTTGGCGCGGAGGGCGTGCTTGCCCTCAGCGTCGGCGGCGCGGTCTTCGTCACCGTGGCGGCGGTTTATTTCAAGCTCGATGGTCAGCTCCCGGATAGGCCGGGGCTGGATGGGCTGGGTAAAGCCGGTGTACTCTCCCAGTTCCAGCGGCGGCAGACAGAAGAACTGCGCCCCCGCCCGGAAGCCCTCGGCCCGATTCACGGCCAGAAGCTCAAAATCCGGGTCGGTGACGGGCTGCAAATCGTTTTCTTTCATCAGCTGGGCGAACAGGGGCGAGAAACCCTCCAGAATCGCCCGATTGACCGCCGCCGTCAGCAGGTCGTCCTCGTCCTGCGGAGCGTCCGGGGCCGCCTTTTCGGCCTGCACCGCCGCTTCCAGCTCTTCTGCTGCGGCGGAAAAGACCACCCGGCAGTCACCGGGTTCTGCCATGCCAAAATGTTCGAGTTTCATTTTCTTCTCCCCCTCTCAGCGGACGATGCCGGCCATCAGCACCAGCAGCACGATGCCCAGCACCACATACAGCACCTCTGCACCCAGGACGGACTTGTCGCCCTCGACGTACATCTCGGCGGGGTCGTCGGGGTTATAATAAAGGGTGACGACAGCTCCCTGTGCAAGCTCTCTGCCCTTGGCAGACTTGGGGTAATGGAGGCGGTGGGTGCCGCCAGCAGTGGTGAACTCCAACAGGTAGGCTTCGCCGTCCCTGCTCTGGACGGTGCCTGCCACAGCGGCCTCGACCTTTTCGCCCTTGGTCATGAGCTTGCGGCGTCTCGACCAGCTCCGCCATGCCATGTAGAACATGATGCCTGCACCGATGAGAAAGATAATGATGTTGAACATTCGCAGTTTCCCTCTTCCGTAAATAGTCCCGCCGGGCCGCTGCCCCGCAGGGGTAATATTTATTGTATCATACTCCACCGGATTTTTCGCCCCATTCGGCCTATACGGAATGCAACAATTTTCGCAAAAAAATTTGTCGTACTATTTTTGCAGAAAAAGCTTGACTTTCTTTGCACCTGTGGTATAATAATCATCGTTCCGAGCCGAACGGCAGCGAACAAAACAGAATATGCGGATATGGCGGAATTGGCAGACGCGTTAGATTCAGGTTCTAATCGGGGCAACT